>CAUZOL010000033.1:0-34063 GCA_963581435.1 Planctomycetota bacterium | reverse complement strand
TGGCAGCGGGGGAGAAAATGCCAAAACATCACCAAGCGCTAGACACGGGGCGGCCGCAGCGTGTTACAATCGCGACATCGCGAGCCTGGATCGGTTTCAGGCTCGACCCATATGGGAAATGTAGGCTAATAGTGTGGGTACGGTTACTACTTCTAGGTGAGCCGTTCTGCCTGAAGCATCTCCGCAATGAATTTTTTGTACGAGAGCAGGGGTTTGTTTTTTTCTCATCCCCTATCGTTTGACAGGTTTCAGTCCAACAGCCGCATCCATCATTCCGAAAATATTTTGTCTCGACAGTTGAGTTCTCCCTCTTCTTCAATCTTTTTCCGGAGGTGTGCTATGTCACGTAAGCGCTGGCGCTCTGCTTTTACATTGATTGAACTACTCGTAGTCATTGCGATCATTGCGATTCTCATTGCCCTTCTTTTGCCTGCCGTGCAACAAGCACGCGAGGCGGCACGTCGATCAACCTGCAAAAACAATCTGAAGCAGATCGGCTTGGGTCTGCACAATTACCACTCCACTCATAACACCTTTCCGCAAGGCAAAGTTGTCGGGACGAGAACCTACCCGGGCTGCCCGGGTTGGATTAACGGATCCGGCTTCAGTTGGCGGGTGATGATCCTTCCATTTATGGATCAGGCACCGCTCTACAAAAGGAATGTCAAACCGAATGTGGGCATCTCAACTTGCGGCATTTTTGCGCCAGGCGGGACCCAGCGGCTTGAGTTGCTTCGTACACATCAACCGGCGTTCCTTTGCCCGAGCGACAACACGCAGTTCGTCGGTACTGAAAAACCATCGAACTACGCGGGCATGATGGGAAACCACCCGACGAGTCACCAGTTCTCGGGTACTGCCCAAGCCCGACAGGGATTGCTCAGTTACAGAGGGACCAGATTGAGGGACTGCACCGATGGCTTGAGCAACACGGCCATGGTGGGAGAGGTTTATCGCGGCGTTCTGTTCAACCGTTACAGCGGCGGACCTTCGAATATTAGTGGTCAGCGCTGTAAATGGTGGGCAGCCGAGTCTGGATTCTGTGGTGCCGACACTTTCAATCCTCCCAATGCAGCACACCCCGGCCGCGCAAATAACCAGGGGCAAACAGCGCCGCAAAACAGCGCCGCAAACGATCTAGCTTGCTTGAAAGGCGGGCCGGGGGCTTGCGCGGATCAGGTGTCGTGGGTCGATGATCTGGCACCCAACGAGCCTGGTGCTCGTGGTGTTTCGAGTGCGCACACTGGGGGATCGCAAATCCTCTTCGGCGACGGTACAGTTCACTTCGTCAGCGACAACGTTAGCATCGCGATTTGGCGGAATATCGGCTCCATGTCCGGTGGTGAAGTCAACACGAACTTCTGACAATTGATGCGGCTCTTAGCTTAGAATTGCCGTGAACTAACGGCAGACAGAGACTCAGCGTTTAACAGACGCTGGGTCTCGTCTTTTGTCGCTTCTGCAATTGTCGGGGTCTCACGATTCTCCGATCCCGTCGGTCCACCAGATTATCCGGGGCCTCCAACCCCCAATCTCATCGCGTGTCTCGATGCCGTCGAAAATTCTTCTTGTCATTCTGGGGTTGTCGTGTGCAACCGCTGTTACGGCGGCTGATAGTCCTTCCTTCGACGATGCGACGGAGCGGTCAGGCATTCGGTTCAACCATGTCTCGCCTTTGACGCCAGAGCGTCACATACATCTTGTGATGGGGTCCGGCATCGGCTGGATCGACTTCGACCGCGACGATTGGCCCGATCTTTACCTCGCACAAGGAACTCCGTTCGGTCAGACCGAGCGGAAGCAGTTTCAAGCCCTTGGCGAAACGTCCGATCGGCTCTACCGCAATTTGGGGCAGGGTCGTTTCGAAGACATTAGTGAAGTGGCCGGCCTGAACGATTTCGACTATTCGATGGGAATCTCCGTCGGCGATTTCGACAACGATGGTTTTCAGGATATCTACGTCGCCAATTTCGGCCGCAATCGGCTTCTGCAAAACAACGGTGACGGCACCTTCAGCGAAATCGCGGCAGCTGCCGGAGTTGATGACTCGGCTTATGGATCGTCCTGCACGTGGGTCGATCTCGATGCCGACGGCAATCTCGACCTTTTCGTGTGCAACTATTTGAACCTCGACGCCAATAATTACGAACTATGCACTGCTCCCTACAACGGCAGACGTTATGCGATTTCCTGCCATCCTCGTTTCGTCCCAGCGGCGCGAGACGCCGTGTTCCATAACGAGGGTGACGGCAGTTTTTCGAATTGGACCCAATCGGCCGGTTTCGCGCAGAGTCCGGCTGCACAAGGACTGGGAGTCATCGCAGCCGACCTCGATGACGACGGCGACATCGACATCTATGTCGCCAATGATTCGGTCCCCAACGATTTGTGGATCAACCGGGGTGGCGGTAAGTTCGTCAATGACGGGCTGCTTTCGGGGACCGCCCTCAACCGCAAGGGACTACGCGAAGCCGGTATGGGAATCGCCGTCGGCGATGTCGATGGCGATGGCCGTCCCGATTTGTTTGTGACGAACTATTACGGAGAAACAAACACATTGTACCGCAACGAGGGCGAGGGGTTTTTTCTCGACGTCACCGACGAATTCGGTTTGGCCGGTCCAAGCCGCTTGCGGTTGGGTTTTGGGGATTCGCTCTTCGATTTTGACAACGATGGCTGGCTCGATTTATTCGTCGCCAACGGGCACGTCCACGACCGGCAAAAACTGCTCGGCCGAGAGGAAGCTTTTGCACAACAGCCGCAACTGTTTCGCAATCAAGCTGGCCGACGGTTTGCCGATGTTTCCAGATCGAGCGGGGCGTATTTCCAGCGAAGGGTCGTCGGCCGAAGTTGCGCCGTAGCAGACTACGACCGCGACGGGAGAGCGGATCTCGCCGTTGGACACCTCGATTCCAAATTCGTACTGTTGCACAACAAGTCGCCAGCAACCGAGATGAAGAGTTTGCGAATCGAATTGATCGGCGTTTGCAGCAACCGCGACGCGATCGGCGCGGTTCTCGAAGTGCGAAATAGCAAGCGGCGGTTGACGAGATATCGCACAGCCTCAACCGGTTATCTTTCGTGTGACGAAGGCGCGCTGACAATTGGAATTGGGGAGACAGGTTTACCAACTGATGTCACCGTGCGTTGGCCAGGAGGAAAACGCGAAACGTTTCGCTCATTGCAAACCGGCCGACGGCATGTTCTGATCGAGGGAAGCCGGAAAATCGATTAGCCAGGCTGCTGCAGTCGCAGCAACTGGGCGATGAAGCACGGCGAAAGCACAAGATGGGCATGAGCGGTATGTATCGATGGCATTACTGGAAATGGTGCTGCGGTATTATTGCGGTCGCGTTGTGCGGTGCCGTCTGGCTTGTCTGGCCGGAACAGCGCGAACCGGACTTACCCGCAACTGATGAGCAAACTGCCGCCCCGCTCCCAGAGGCCGATCGAAAGTTTCTCTGGGATGCCGAGAGTATCGGTCTGGAATTGGGGCGGTCCGCGTGGCCGCAATTGTCTGCTGCCATCCGCACAGCGGATGGGGATGCCATTTCAGCAATGTTCGCCGAGGGATTTCAAGCTGAGGTCTCCCTCAAACCGGAGCAGATTGAGGTCGAGCGTGAATTCGGTCGCTTTCAGCGAAGTGAGTCCGCCGGAGACGAATGGAAACGTTTGGATGCGAGCGACTTCACCAAGTGGCTGCTGGAACATCGGGGGCAATTCGGCACATCGTCACACGCGGTGAGTTTCTCGCTCAAAGCAATCTCGCCGGTCGAGCGAGACAAACCTGATGGTGATTGGCAGGGAACGGTCGCCATGGAAATCCGAGGTGTCCAGCAATCGGGAAGCCGACGTGAACTGGTCGTTCTCCTGGAGTTCCGGTCGGTTTGCCCGCAGCGCAAGAAACTTGTGGAAGGCCGCTGGATGCGCTCATGCCGCGTACTTCAGGTCAACACGGCCTACTCCAGGCAGCCATTAATGCGAGAGGTTGCCAAGCAAAGCGGCTTGCCGAGGGACCTGCACGACAACTGGACGGCAGGCGGGAATCTGGTGAATACGGGGGGCGTGTATTTCTGCGACTACAATCGCGACGGATGTCTCGACGTTTTTTTGATGGACACATCGAAATTCGCACCGTTAATGCTGTACCGGGGCAGCCCGCAGGGCGAGTTTGTTGACGTCACAAGACAAGTGGGTCTGGATTCGGCCCCCCCGGCGCTGCACGCGGCAGTCGCCGATCTCGACAACGACGGATGGGAGGACCTTGTGCTGCCGGGGGTCGCGATTTTCCGCAACGTCAACGGGAAACATTTTGATGATTTGACCAACCGCAGCAACCTCGCCCCCTTAATCGCCTCGCATGGGCCGTTGGTCAACATTACGGGCATTGCTGTTGCCGATTACGATCGGGACGGGCGAATTGACCTCTACGTAACGCGCGGTGATGCCCGGAACTTCAAATCGGGATCGTGGATTGACGGCAAGAGCGGAATGCAATGGCAGAACCAGTTGTTGCGAAACGTCGGTGGAGGCTCCTTCAAAGACGTCACCGAAGCAACCGGAACTTCCGGCGATCACCGTTCGGTATTCACCGCGGCATGGCTCGATGCCAACAACGATGGCCGTCCCGATGTCTACGTCATTCATGAGTTCGGACCGGGGGTACTCCTCATTCAACGGCCCGATGGAACATTTCAGAAACATCAACTGTCGCAGCGCTCCAGTGATTTTGGTTCGATGGGGTTGGCTGCCGGAGACATCAACAACGACGGTGAAATCGACCTGTTCGTTTCGAACATGTACTCGAAAGCCGGAAACCGTGTCATCGACAATTTGCCGTCCGATCATTATGACGATGAGATCATGCGCAAGCTCAGACGGATGGTTGCAGGAAGTGAACTGTACGTAAATCGCAGTGAACTCGACTTCGAGGCCATTGCGAAACGCGTGCAAGTATCGAAAATCGGCTGGGGCTGGGGGCCGGCGTTGGTTGACCTCGACAACGATGGCTGGCTGGACCTCTATTCGACGTGCGGATTCATCAGCCACGACCGAAAGAAGCCCGACGGATGAAACTGCTTCTGGATGGCTGTCGTGTCACAGCCTTTCGATCGAGGATGCCGTGTTGCTAAACCGGGAACTCTTGATAAGTCGCTCGACCAATTCTGGGAGGATGACCCCTGGCAAATCATGATGAGCCACAATCAAAGCGGTTTTGAGCGCAACCGTGCGTTTCTCAACGTTGGCGGCAAGACCTTCGTCGATATGAGCTATTTGACGGCCGCCGATACCGACGGTGACAGTCGGGCCGTTGCCGCCGGGGACTTTAACAATGACGGACGCATGGACTTGATTGTGAGGAGCGTGGGTGGCGGACCGCTCCAACTTTTTGAGAACAATTTCCCGAAAAAACACTACCTCAAGATTTCACTCCGAGGAACGAAAAGCAATCGGCTGGGTGTTGGAACACGCCTGAGCGTGTGGACCGGGGAACAGAAACAGGTTCGCGAGCTGTATCCGGCGAACTCTTTTAGTTCTCAAGCCCCGTGCGTCGCGCACTTCGGCCTCGGCGACGCAGCCACACTTGATCGACTTGTGATCGAGTGGCCGTCTGGAGCGACGCAGGAATTCGAGGACATTTCCACCGACCGACACATCACTGTTCGAGAGGGTGACGACAAGTTGCTGGTCGTAGTTCCCGGTCAAACAATTTCACCCTGATTACAATTTTACCCTGATTACAATTTCACCCGCGATTACAATTTCACCCGCGATTACAATTTCACCCGCAAAAAAAGTCTGCCGTCACCAAGATGACTCGTTCCCGTTCGGTCAATCGCGGCTATTGGATTTTCACGGTCGTCGCTGCCTTACTTGTGGCGATTACGGCAGGCGCCTATTTCGCGGAAATCGGCCCGTTTGCACGCAACCAGCTCGAACAGGCACGTCGCGCCGCATCGCTCAGCCACACTGCCGCAGCGGTCAAGTTGTATCTTGCTCATCTGGATGCCAACCCGAAGGACAATGCGGCGCGTCTGGAGCTTGGCAAGTTGCTGAAGCCGATCGACGCATCATCGGCTCTCAAGCAGTTGCAGGAAATCCCGGCTTCGGCTGCTGAGTATCCGCAGGCCATCTGGCATATCGCCCACGTTGCCACTGCGGGAAAACGGGACGCGCTGGCCGAAGATACTCTGCAGAAGTTGGACAAAGTTCGTCCGAATGATGCCGGCGTTGCCTTGAGTCTGGCTGAACTCTATTACCGAACCGACCGCTTCGTCGAGGCGCTGCCCTGGGTGAAACGGGCAGCCCATCTGCAATCCGGCCGAGCGGAAACCTGGCTTCTTTGGGCGGAGGTTCTGGACAAACTCAATCGATCGGGAGAAATGTTGCAGCCGCTTCAAGAGGCGGTCAAACTCGATCCCGATCTTTACGCCGCTCATGCCAATCTTTGCTATGCATTTCATTTTTCCGACCGACTCGACGAGGCGGAACGCGAGGCACACTGGTGTCTCCAGCGGCAGCCCGAGGACAGCGCGGTCCGGCGTTGGTTGGCAATGATCTTGCGCGATCGCGGCGAGTATAATGAAGCACTCGATCAGATCAGACGGGCGCTCGCGAGTTCGCCAACGAATGTCGAGTGCCGCATTGTCGAAGCCGATTTGCTCTTGTTTCAGCGCGATGCCGATCAGGCGTACGATTTGTTGAAACCGCTTTATCCGGCGAATTCGAACCGCCGGGATTTTCTTGGCAGTTTAGCGCGTGCCGCCGCTATGTCCGGTCGCCGCGAAGAATCGCGACAATACCTCGACGAAATCGTTCAACTCATCGAACAAGAATCGACCAAGGAATAGCTTGTGACTCCCTAAGGAAGTGCGAGTCGAACAATACAGCCCATATCGTTCGGTTTTTCACGGCGGCCAACGACAGGTCCAGAACGCCGAAGGCCCGCCGTCTTGAGTTAGCTGCTCTCTGACACTGTCTTCGCCGCGGCTTGCGGTGCGTCGGCAACCGGCCCCGAAGTGTCGAACCAGGGATCGACGATCGCCGTGCCCGCCGAGTCGCCAAACACGTTAACGGTCGTGCGGAAGCGGTCCAGCAACCAATCGACCGGCAGAATCAGGCCGATCAACTCCAATGGCAGGTGGACAGCGTTGAGGACAATCAACATCGTCACCAGTCCGGCTTCAGGAATTCCGGCTGCTCCAATCGCCGCCAGTGTTGCCGTCACAGCAATGACCATCTGGTCGGCAAATGTCAGCGTGAAATCGGGATTCACCACCGAATACGCCTGGGCGATGAAAATGGCCGCCGCCGCTTCGTAGAGCGCGGTGCCATCCATGTTGATTGTTGCCCCCAACGGCAGTACGAATTCCGTCGCGCGTTTGGAGACTCCCGCATTCGTCTCGGCGCACTCCATCGTCACGGGTAACGTCGCCGTGGAACTCGATGTCGAAAACGCGGTCAACAGGGCCTGCGACATCCTTCCCATAAACCGATACGGATTCCGCCGCGTCATCAAATACAGAATCGCCGGCAACGTAACAAACGCATGAATGCCCAGCCCAATTAGTACGGTCGCCATATAGCCGGCCAACGTCTCCAGCAAATCGAGGAACTGTCCATCCATTTGCGCCCTCCCAAAGCGGGCCGCGACGAGACAGAAAATTCCGATCGGCGCGACCTTCATCAACAGCATGATGAAGCTCATCAATGCATCGTTGATGCTGACAATGAGCGTGGCCATTGTTTCGGATCGTTTCCCCATCGTCGTCAGCATGCCGGCGAATATGATGCTGAAGACAATCAGAGGCAACAGGTTCACATCCACCATCGAACCAAGCAGGTTCTTGGTGAACAGCATTAACGTCAGGTTCTTGAGAATCATGCCCATCGTGGGCGGCTCGGCTGCTTCGCCGGTCTTACTTTCAATGGCCGCCTTGGCCTTATCGACCTGATGTTCTCCTTCTTCCTGGGCGCTGGCGATGGTCTCCGGATCGATCATCAAGCCAGGATCGATAATGTTGACGACAATCAATCCGGTGGCGACAGCTAACACGGTGGTTGTCATGTAATACAAAATCGCGACACCACCGGGCCGACCCAACTTCCGCACATCTCCCAAGCCCAGAATGCCGCTCATCACGCTGGCCATCACCAACGGCACGACGACCATCTGCAGCAGGCTGAGAAAGATCACCCCGCCAAGGTCGATGGTTTCGAGCATTGTGTTGAAGACTACTTGCGCGGACGTTAGCCGTTGCTCATCGGTCATCTGCTCGTCGGGAATCCCATCGGCAATCGCGTCTCTTTGGACCTGCGTCTTTTGCGCGACCGATCCGCCAATGAGCGCAAAGAGCGTGGCAGCGACAATCGCCCCGACAATCCAAAGCGTCAAACTGGAGTGCTTGCCGTTCCCGTTTTTCGCGTCCGCCGCCGATTGTTCCGTGCCCGTAGCCATCATCGCCTCCTGCTGAGGATTTCAGATCCGCCCCACCGTTTCGGTACATTTAACACCGGTTAGCCGCGACGCGAAAGGGAAGCCCGTTGCCAGATGTCTATTCGACGTCGCAACCAGCTTCTTTGACTCGTTGAGGCGGGCTGATGCCAAGAACCCGTTGCCAACTTCAAGCACTCGGTTCTAGATTCTCCCCACCAATTTTCGACGTACAATCGATCAAGGCTCGCAACACCTCGAACAACTTCCGAATCATCTTGCCACTATACGCAGAATCACGACAAATGGATCAGCTGATTCCTAAATCCCAATCAAGCGATGTAATATTTGTCGCAAGTTGTCGAGGTACCCGACTCACACATTGAAGAAGGAGTCGCTCACCAAACGTTGGATGAAGCCGGCTGCCCCTTTAATTGGAAAGATGTGATTGGCGACCTTTTCCAGGTGCGTCACAGCCGCCTGCCGCCGCAGAACGCCGCCGTCGCCGTGTGGTATAAAGGCCGCTGGTTCTATGTCGATGAGCGCGACAACAGTTCCAAATCAAGTTTCAATCTGTTACTTGAAATGTTCAACCTGGAAATTCGGGCCGGCGGTGCCTCGCAGGGGCCACTGCTTACGATCTCGTAGAAGCCGACGGCCATCGAAACGAATCGTATGCAAAACAAGACGACCTGTTTGCGCCGGCAACGCGGCGTGCACTGAAATCAGAATGTGATTTCAACGTCTGCTTCCCCCTTTGTCCTGTTGCCTAATGGACCGACGGGAAGTCTTCGCAGGGCTTCTGCGGCTTGTCGACCGATGGCTTTGCTGCGGACGCGCCGTTGCCACGGCCTCCGCTCTGATGGCACCATCCCAACGCCGGCGGCTTGAATAGTTGACGCCTCGCTTCGCCTAGAGGATCCGCGCTGAAATAGGACTCGGCAAGAACTCAAAAAATACATCGGGCAGGGTCGTGCCTAAAATTCGCCGGACGCCTACCACAGAATGGGACCGCGATCCCGGTTGAGTCAGACAACGAGTTCACTTCGTCATGGGTTCATCCATTTCAATTCGGCAATTGCTCTCCCGTTGTGGGGACGGCGACGAAGCTGCCGCGCGCGTTGTGTTCGAGCGTTACGCGCGGCGTCTGGCGGCGCTGGCTGAGAAACACATCAGCCGGAAACTGGCCGCACGCGTCGATGGCGAGGATATCGTCCAATCCGTCTTCCGAACCTTTTTCAAACGCAGCGCCCGAGGCGAATTCCACATTCAGGAGAGTGTGGAAATGTGGCAACTACTCGTGACAATCACTCTCGCCAAAGTGCGATCGGAAGCCCGCAGACATACAGCGGAGAAGCGGGATGTCAACGCGGAGTCGCCCGTTCCCCTGGAATCGTGGCTACCCCAGGCAATCGATTCCGAGCCTGCGCCGGAAGAGGCGGTCGCACTCGTCGATCAGATCGAATCGTTGCTGAAGGACTTGCCCACGGACAGGGAGTCATTCATCGCGATTTGAAACCGGCCAACATCATGATCGGTCGCGAGCGACAGCCGCTGATCATGGATTTCGGCCTCGCTCGGCAGATCGGAAAACAGGATGAGACGCGGCTCACACCGGACGGCATGATTCTCGCTACGCCCGCCGATATGTCGCCCGAACAAGTCGACGGCGATCTGAAAACCGGAAAGCAAAGCGACGTTTACAGCCTGGGCGTGATTCTGTTTGAATTACTCACCGGCGATTTGCCGTTTGTGAGAACCATCGCTGCGATCATCGGCCAGATTATGACGCAGGACGCGCCGCCGCCGTCGAAGTTCCGGTCCCAAGTCGATCCGGAACTGGATGCCATCTGCCAGAAAATGATGTCACGCAAAGTCGGCGACCGCTACGCCGGCATGAAGGAAGTGGCGCAGGCATTAACCGACTATCTCAAAGGCAAGGCGAGCGGCAGGCGTAAGCCTGCTGATGGTCAACCCCAAGCGAACGCAACCGCCGCCCCCCTGCAAACCCTCACCACCGACGAAGGTCTGGCGGCCTTTCTGGCAACGGCACCTAACGAGGATTTCCCGGTCACCTCACAGCGACGGGTCGGTGCCGGTACGCAACTGCTCGATCCCTGGAAGAAACTCCCCTCGCGAACCAAAGTCATCGCAACATCGGCGCTCGCCGGGCTGCTGTTGATGATGAGCGTCGTCTTCATGCTTCCCACCCCCGGCGGCATGCTGTGTATTGAGGTTCTGGATGGGGAAGACATCGAAGTCCTCGTCGATGGCAAATCAGTGAAACTGACCGACGGCAAATGGAGCGAAGAAAAGGACGAGCGAGAACATCGTCTCGCCCTGAGAATCAACGGCCAAACGCTGACGTTTGATAACGGCACAAAACTGTTTGAATTCGGCGAAGATGGTGAAGACGCGGTGTCGGTCACAATTGGCGGCATCTTACTCAGCGGCAAGAATTTTGAAGTCGTCCGTGGCAAAGAGACCGTCCTCACCATCAAAGTCATCCGCAACGACGGCGGTGGGTGGACTCCACCGACACCTTCGCTCAGCGATCCGTCTCTGGAACTTGTTCAGACGTTCGACGACGTCACGCTGTTGCGTCAAAAGGTCTCCAATCTACCTATACCAGCTTCGCCCTCGCGTTCTGGCCGAACGATGAGGGGAAACTCCGCATACTCCACTCGATGACGCCCGATGGGCGCCTCGAACTGCGCGATGTCGCAACGGGTCAGAAAATGCCCCTGCCTTTCCCGTTGCCTGATGGTGTCATTAGTGTCGCTTTCTCGGAACGTGTTACCCGAACCCCGATTCTCTCACTGAGGGTGGACCAACAATCGGGGGCAGGTCACCGGGGCAACTGATCGTCCGCGATGCCCAGACCGGCGAGATCACCGAGATTCCCGTCGCGGCCGACACAGGACCTAGCAAATACAAGCCGGCGTTTGCGAACAAGCTGGCCATCTCCCGCGACGGCCGCACCATCATCACCGGCGGTTGCAGCACACCCATTTGCGTGTGGAAGCTGGAAGAACGCCGTCTGGCGGTGGATGCAATCGGTGGCAATTGGACAAGCCTGTTCGACGGCAAGACGCTGGATGGTTGGGAGTCCGACCGGCAAAACGTCTGGTGGCGGGTCGCGGAGGACGGGACGCTTGAAGGAAAATCGCCTACTGGGGACGAAAGGAATAGGCGTGGGCGTGGTGTGCGGAAGGCGCTGAAGAGGTACCTGCTCTCTCAGCAATCGTTCGGCAATTTCTCGCTCCGCTTCGAGCATACCAGAGACATTGGAACGAAAACGAACCTGCCGCTCGTCTTTCGCGCCAGCAACAAAGGGACGGGAAACACGGCTTCGCCTTTAGGAAGCCAGTACGAGTTCCATTTCCCCGGAGGCCGGTATTCCGCACGCGATAGGCAAGCCGCATCGCTGTTCACAGAGTCGCGAATTGGAGAACCGTTCGAATTGATAAAGCGTGCATCGGATGAGGCGCGGCAACTCGTTTCGGAAAGTGACAATGGCAGCGATTGGAATTCAGCGGAGATTACGGTCCGTGGGAAGAGAGTCGTGGTGACGGTCAACGGCATCGAGATGCTCAACACGACCGTCGATCGCATCGACCCCGGCCAAATCGGCTTCGTCGCCCCGACGAAGGGCGTCGTCAAAATCCGAAACGTTCGCATCCGGGAACTCTCTCCGAATGGCCAATCTGTTCCGGCTGCACCTGTCAAAGAGAACCCCGCCGAGCGTGCCGCGGCCGAGGATCTGCAGCAGCGTCCGGCGGTTTCGATCACCGTCAAAGTGAGGGGCGAGCAAATGGCGATCAAGCCCGGCGAACAACTGCCAGCCGAGCCGTTCACCGTCATTGCGGCACGTCTACGCGATCAAACGGATCTCACCGACAAGGACATGGCGAACGTTGCGCGTTTCGCGTCGCTCAACAAGCTGATTCTCTACAATTTACAGTTGACCGACGGGATGCTGCGGCACATTGGTGGCATGCGAAGTTTGAGACAACTACGTTTTAAGGCCGTCAAATTTGGTAAAAACGGTCTGAGTGAATTATCGGGACTGACCCAGCTCACACATCTGGGCTTTCTCGGCTCGCAAATGAGCGATGGCGATTTGCGGCATCTCAGCGGAATGCAAACGCTGATCTGGTTGAATCTGCGTATCACCAACGTGACCGGGAACAATCTCGAAGCCTTGGCGGGTCTCAAAGAGCTTCGCACACTGGCTGTCGGTGGGACGAAATTCACCGAAAAATCCGCCGCGCTGACAAGCCTGAAAAAGATGACGCAACTGACCAGATTCGGAATCTATGGGGGACTCACACTCACGGATCAGGAGAAGGCCGATTTGCGAGCCGCCCTGCCGAAGTGCACAATGGAATTCCGCGCGGCCACGAGTGAGGACGACCTTGAAGATGATGCGGACGACGTCACACCGAAAAATGAGTGATGTGACGGCGGCGAACATTTGCCAAAGTGCACGGCTTTACATCGACCGCTGCCGTTGACCAGGCGATCGTGTCAGAAACTTGTGCCGCGTGAGGTATTGGACTCGTGACCTCAAAATGGCTACTTTGGTAGCGGGTACGCCGGGTACAGGCGGCAGATCGTTTTAGAGAAGGCAATCCGTATGTCGACACGTACAATCAAAATCAGCCATTCAACAATACTCATGAGGGTGTTCGTCGTAGCGGGTATGTGTCTCGGCTTGATGAGCGCAGCCAACGCGGCCGAATCGCGATCGTGGTTATTCGTGTCGTTGTTGCAAGAAGAGAAGATCGTGACGTTTGAGCGGAATCCGGATTCGGGCGCACTGGTTCGCCGCGCTGAGACGAAGTGTCCGGCCGAACCCGCTTGTATGAGCACCTCACCAGACCGCCGGACGCTCTTCGTCTCGTATCGTTCGACCGGACAGTTGGCCAGCTTTCGCATCGACGCTTCGACGGGACGGCTGACGCCCCTCAGCGTGGTCAAGGGCGGCGCTGATCCAGCCTATCTGCTGCCGGATCACAGCGGTCGGTTTCTGCTGAGTGCGTACTATGCTGCAAACAAGGTGACAGTCCACCGTCTTGGTGACGATGGTTCGATTAGTGAATCACCGCTGCAGACGATCTCCACTGCCGAGAAGGCGCACGGAATTGTGCTTGATTCGACAAATCGCATTGCGTTCGTTTCACACACCGGCGCTAACCGCATTTTTCAGTTTCGCTTCGACAAGAAGACGGGACGGCTTTCGGCCGGCAATCCGCCGTTCGCGAAAACGCCAGACGAGGACCATCCGCGACACATCACGCTGCATCCCTCGGATCGTTGGGCGTATGTGAGCAACGAAGCGGGCGACAGCATCGGAGTGTTCGATGTCAACCGGAAATCCAGCACCCTACGCCGGATTCAAACGCTGAGTACGCTACCGGCCGGTTTCGATGGTTCACGCAACGCGACAGCGCGTTGCGAAATGACTCCCAACGGCCGGTTTGTGTACGTTGCCAATCGCGGCCACGACAGCATCGCCTGCTTTGCCATCGATCAGAACACGGGGCGCGTCACCTCTCTTGGACAGATTCCAACGGAAAAAACTCCGCGGTCGTTCACCATTGAACCGCGGGGCCGATTCCTTTACGCCGCCGGCCAGGGCAGCGGACGAATCGCCGCTTTCCGAATTCTTGACGATGGCAAACTCGCCCGGTTTGCGACCTATGAATCCGGGCCGGTCTCGTGGTGGGCTCTCGCAGTTGATACGCCGTTGCCGAAATAGTGACTGTCACAGAGTTAGCGGACGGCGATCGGATTCCCCGGAGAACCGCTTGCTCCCTTGAGACGCAACGGAGCGAAGATGAACGCGAATTCGTACACCTTGTCGGCGGCCAGTTGTTCCAGGTTCAGGTTCTCCAGGAAGTAGATCCCGTGCTTGGTAATCATCCATTGATGCACTTCGATGAGCCGTTTGGGATTCGGCGGCGGATGCACTTCGATTCCCCAGTTGTCAGCTCCCACCATCGCGATGTTTTGTTTGATCAGCCAATTGGCTGCCTCCAGGCCGATGCCCGGCTGTCCCGAGTTGTAGGTTTCGTTGTCCGTTTTCCAATGTTTCGCATGACCGGTGCGGAGCATGACGACATCGCCTGGGCGGATTTTTACGTTCTGTGCTTCCAACGCCCCTTGCAGGTCGGCTTGTGAAATTTCAAATCCAACCGGCAGCACGTCTGCCTTGCGAAAGCCGGCCACGTCGATGAGTACGCCGCGGGTGAAGAATGTCCCCACGTTTTCGACGCCGAGTTTTTTCAAACCGTACGCATCTTCAATCTCGTTCGATTTGAAACCGTTGTAGTAGGTGTCGCCTTCAGGCAACCTCACGCCGACGTGTCCCAACCCATCCATCTGCGTTCCCATCTGGCCGATTTCGCCGACGAAGAATTCATCGCGGCCGACCCGCATGTTCTCTCCTTCGACGTTGCGGAACGCAGGAATGGTGAGCCGGAACGTGCGGTGCGGAAACGTCGGCATGTCGCGTTCGTAAACGCGCCCAAGTTGATAGACGTCGCCTTTGCGAATCAGCTTGGTCGCTTCGAGAACTTTCTCGGGCGTCATCAAATTGGCCGCCCCACGCTGATCGTCGGCTCCCCATTTCGAGGGCCACCATTTCGGACCGACGGGAGTTTCCTGTGCCGACTTGTTGGCCTCCTGGCCGGCGGATTCTGCTGCGAATGCCTGCTTGGTCGAGTCGGCAATCGGGCGGTTGAACAGGCAGGCACCCAAGGCGACTCCAACCAGGATCAGCGCGAGATGAGTGATTCGTTTTGACATGACAATCAGTTTTCCAAAGGGGGAAGTCGAATGGTTGTATTCTCGTGTTTGTGATTCAGTTGTTTGACGATAAGACAGATTTCCTGCCAGGTCTGCTCCGGCAGGTCGATCCCGTTTTGCCTGTGAGATTGGCGTTGTTCGTGTTCAAACTCGCCGGGCACCAGTACGCGGTCGAAACCGTTGGCAGGCTTCGATGATTTGACATAATCGGTCATATCGGAAATCTGCTGGGCGAAGTCGGCCGGTGCGCCGAACCGGCCGATATCGATGGCCAGCATAAACAGTCCAGAACCATGTGCGGGGTCGAAATCTCCGGGACGCGGACAACCGGCTGCCGACAATGCACCGGACAGAACATCGACCATCATTGCCAGACCGAATCCTTTGTGTCCCGAGGAGCCACCCAACGGCAGAATCGCACCGGCGGGGTTTGCGTACAATTGATTTGGATCGTTCGTGGGCGATCCGTCGGCATCGACGAGCCAACCGTCGGGCAACAACTTTCCCGCCTTGAGATAATGCCGGACTTTTCCTTCCGGAGCGATGCTGGTGCTGATATCGACGACGATCGGGAATTCCTTTCCGGACGGCGCGCCGAACGTCAGCGGGTTGGTCGATAATCGCCGTTCGCATCCGCCGAACGGCGCGACCCACTGCCCGGCACCGCCGCCATTGGCGGTAACAAGGCCGATCATTCCCGCCTTGGCCGCCATTTCGACGTAGGTCCCGAGCCGGCCGGAGTGATTGGAATGCCGCAAAGTGACGGCGGCGATTGATGTGTCGCGTGCTTTGTCGATTGCGATCTGCATTGCGTCGTGACAGGCGACCTGGCCGAACAGGCCCTTGGCATCGAGGACGGCACCGCTGGCCCATTCATCGAGACAATGGATTTTCGCGCCGGGGACGATGCTGCCGGTCTCGATGTCCTGAACGTATTGAACAATTCGCATGACGCCGTGCGAGTCATGTCCGGCCAGACTGGCATCCACCAAATGCGCGGCGACAAGTTGGGATTCTGCGTTATCGACACCATAAGCGCAGAAAATGCTTGTGGCCAATTGATCCAGATTTGTTGCGGTCACTGTCGGCATGAATGTCTCACTGAGGTAAACGATGCAGCGCCTGCCGCTAGTCGCTGAAGAACTGAAGAATCACACTGCCGACGACGCATGTGGCAATGACAACAACCGACGCAACGAGCAACGCGGCGGCGACTTTTCCCATTCGCACGCGGCGGTCGGTACGGAACGCCATCCAGCAGATGGCGAGCATGAGCAGCGGCGTGCCGAATAGCCCGGAGATATATTGCCCGAACACCACAAGTGTCTTGGGGGATTCCCCAACGATCAGGGCAATCGCCAGGAACGCCAGCAGATAAATCGACTGCACTCCCCGCAAACATTTTTGCAACCCGACAGGGTTGTCCCGCGACAGCGCGCCGAGGCTGACGAACATGTCGCACCACATGCGGGCGAACGCCGCCGTCCCCACAATTAACGTGGAGAACAGTGTGCAGAATGCACCGAGCAGGAACATTCCCTTCGACCAGGGACCGTACGTGTTGGTGTACATCGTCGAGAGTTTGTCGATGATGTCGTCTCCATCGAGGTTGTCGCCGCTTCCGTAAAAAACGGCGGCCGCGATGAGAAAGTACCCCAGCGTCGTCAGCGTGGCCAACGCCGTGCAGACGAAGACGTCAACCTGCAACACGCGAATCCAGCCGCGCGCGCGGTCGAGCCAACCCGGGTCGTCGGGTGAGCCGATGTGCTTGCCGTAGCCCTTTTCCAAAATCCAGTAGGGATACATGAACAACTCGTTGCCCGTTGCTCCCAACGCACCAAGCAGGCTGATGACGGCCACGGCCGCGAGTTTCACATCGTGTTCGCCGAAGGAAAGCGTCATGCCGGAGAGAAACTGTTCGCCGGTGATGCGAAAATCGCTTCCCTGAATCAGCACGAGCCCCACGATGACGCTGAGGCTGAAGACGCCCACCAGCAGGGTGATGAGTTTTTCGATGTGGTTGTACGATCCCCGCCACAGCACCACGAACGAAACCAGAAACACGATGACACACCACCATCCAACCGAGTGATTGGCCGACGATGTGATCGGCACGACCGCGTGCAGCAGCCCTGCGGTTGCGCGCAGAATCCCAACCAGAGCGGCCGCCGTCAGGACGGAACCCGCGACGAAGATCGGGCCGATCAACGACGTTCCCCGCCACTTCGGTCCGGGCAACGCGTTCAGGGCTTCAAATGGCGTGCGATTGTGAACCAGGGCGTGACGGCCGATTTCGACTTGTAAAAAGTATTTGATCACGCAGGAAAAAATCACCGCCCACAACAGCACAAACCCAAACCGCGCGGCCTGTACGGGGGTGTTGATCAATTCGCCGGAACCGATGACCGAGCCGGTGACGACAATCCCCGGGCCGATCACCATCAGTTTGCCCAACATCCCTGACGGGGCACGGCGGATGTCGGCGGAAGCAGCAGCGTCGTTGAATTTTTCGGTCATGGTCTCAGCTCAAGAGGTCAATCGGTGATCTCGTTCTCTGCAAGTCGCAACAGCAGAACTCCGGCAGGATTTCCGAGAGGGCCTCGACGAGTTCACTGCAGTTGCGAGAGCGGCTGTTCGGCGGCGGCTTCCTCGCCACTGCGGCGCAGCTGCCCGATCGATTCGGTCACCGAACGCTGCAGCAGAATCTCATCCGTCGCGAAGGAGACGAATCGCATTCCGCGCGACATCCACTCTGTCACGACGTTCATGTCGGCCGCAATTATTCCCGGCGCGACACCGTTGTCGTTGGCAACATCGACCATTCTTTGCACCGCCGCAACCGCGGTGGGATGATCGAGTTGACCGGGGATTCCCAAGTCGACCGTCAGATCCATGAAGCCCAGACAGGCCACATCGACACCCTCAATCGACAACATCGCTTCCAGGTTCGCGACGGCTTCACGGCGTTCGATCTGGATCGCCAACAGCGTCTCTCGATTCGCAGTCTGGATGAAGGATTCGGCGGAAACCGGTTGCCCATCGGTCTGTGCGGTATTGCAGGCAAACCCGCGAATACCGGCGGGTGGGTAGCGGACCCAACTGACAATTTGCTCGACCTGCTCTGGCGTGTTGACGCGCGGCACAATGATCCCCTGCGCACCGCAGTCAAGCACACGGGCCACAAACGCGTACTCGGCCTGGGGAACGCGGACGATGGGGACGATGTTTGAGCGGCGTGCCGATTCAATCATGTCGGCCACGGTTTCCAGGCTGAAGGATGAGTGTTCCATGTCGATGAAAACGAAATCACAACCGGCGGCAGCATAGATTCGGGGAATGTCGGCACTGCGGAACCGCGAGACTTCGCTACCAACGGCCGTCCCACCCGCCTTCAGAATCGTTTTAACAGGATTGGTGTTCATGAAGAATCACTCTTTCTTTCAATGCCGCGCGAAGGGCGGAGTTTCGATTTTCTCTTATGCGTAAAGGCTGGGAATCGCAGTTCCTTCAGAAGCACGTATCGCCCGGTCTTGTGCATCTCGCAGTTCAAAATCGTCGGCGATGCCGAGCAGGTGAAATATGGTCTGCGCCAAATCGGGCGGAGTGATCGGGTTGGCAGCGGGGAACGCCGCATGCCGATCGGATGCGCCGTAAATGGTGCCTCCAGTAATTCCTGCACCAGCCATCAGAATCGATTGAACCTGCGGCCAATGGTCGCGACCCGCGTCTTTGTTGATTCTGGGAGTTCGGCCGAATTCACTCATCACAAGCACCAGTGTGTCATCGAGCAATCCTCGTTCGGAGAGATCGGCGAACAGGCTGGAGAGCGCCCGGTCGGTCGGCGGAACCAGACGATTTCGCATGTGGTGGTAGATTCTTCCGTGTGAATCGTATTCGGCGCCACCTGCTCCCGCCGGAGTCGGATCGACCCAATAAACGGTGACCAGCGGGACATTGGCCTCAATCAAACGACGCGCAAGCAAAAGTCCCTGGCCAAACAGATGGCGGCCGTAACGGTCGCGCAATGCGTCCGGTTCTCGACTGAGATCGAACGCGCTGCGTGCCTCTGTCGAACCCAGCAGCGAAAACGCCTGCTGATAGAACTCGTCCAGATCGTTGACTTGCCGAGTCGATTCCACGGAGCGGATCGTGTTGCCGAGTTGGTTCAAGAGTGTCTTGCGACCTTCAAGTCTTTGCGCACCGAAGCCGGTCGGCAGATCGATTGAGGGAACCGTGAATTGGGCGGTCGCCTTGTTTCCACGTGCAATGAACGGGTCGAATCGTCGCCCCAGAAACCCGGCATTCTGACCGGCCCATATTCCTTCCACCGGCGGGGCGGCAAAGAGCATGGGGAGCGAAACAAACGGCGGCATCGCGTCGCGCCAACCTCGCGATTTGGCAACAATCGAGCCGAGGTGCGGATCGTCATCCGGTTTGGCGACAGTCTGATCGACTTTGGGCGTCAGGTGCACCTTGCCGGTCAGCATTGTGTAGACGCCCGTTGTATGGACCGAACAGGGGTGCGTCACCGAGCGAACGATCTTGAACTTATCGACCTGTTGCGAAAGCAGAGGCAACAGCTCGCTGACTTCAATGCCCGGAACATTCGTGGGAATCGGACTGAGTTCTCCGCGAATTTCCGCCGGTGCTTTGGGCTTCATGTCCCACAGATCGAGTTGCGACGGACCGCCGTTGAGAAAGACCTGAATGCATCGTTTTGCACGACCGAAACTTTGATCTCCGTTGGCGGCGTCGGGTTTGGCGGCATCGGGTTTGTTCGCTCGAAGCAGTGTCGGAACGGAAAGCCCCATCCCGCCGAGCGCACCCAGCCTCAGGAACTCCCGGCGACGTAACGTGTCGCGCGATTGTCGCGTTCGACTTGCGATCGTTAACACTGGGTCACGTCTCCTTTCCTGCCGCTACTAAACTAAATGGTCACGATGACGCGACCGTGCGCCTGGCCGCTGCGCACAGAGTCAAGCGCTTCATTGATGTCGTTGAGCGCAAATGTCCCGGCGATTTGCGGACGAATAATACCGGCCGACATCATTTGCAACGCATCGAGGGCGTCTTGCTTTCCGCCGTTGCGAGAACCGATGATCTGCAGTTCCCGCTGCGCAATTTGAATGGTGTCGATCGCCGGAAATTCTGCTTCTTCACCGATGACGATAATCTTGCCGCCGCGTGCTGTGTAATCTGCTGCCACTTTCATGGTTTCGGCCAGACCGACCAACTCGAAGACGGCATCGGCACCGTCCTTGTCGGCAGCGAATTCGCGAATGCGGTCGGCCGTTGCGGTGTCGCCTATTTGCAGCGACAGGTCGGCACCCGCTTCGCTGGCCAATTTGAGGCTGACGGGAGAGCGGCTGACGGCCACCGTGCGAATGCCGGCACGATTGAGGATTTGCACCAACATCAAACCGATGCCGCCAGCGCCCAACACGACGGCCGTATCTCCGCTCTGCAGGCCCGACTTGCGAAAGGCATGGACGGCGGTGATGACCGCACAACTGGTCAACCCGCCGATGTCGAAGGGAACGTCGTCGGGCAATGGCAGCAGATTACGCGCGGGAGCGGCAAAGTACTCCGCGAATCCGCCGGGCCGTGTGACGCCAATAATTCCCTGAAGGTGAGTTGCCTGCGCGTGCTCACCGGCCCGCGTGTAACGGCATTCCCCTTTGCTGACAAACAGGTGCGGCACAACGCGTTGCCCGACGGTCACGCCATCGACGGCGGTCCCCACTTCGGCGACGACACCAGCTGGCTCGTGACCGGGAATGTGCGGCAGATTGGGAACGTAAGCCAACCCGTCCTGGATGTGAAGATCGGTGCGACAGATGCCGCAAGTGCGCGTGGCAACGAGCACCTCATCCGGTTCGAGTTGTGGGACGGGAACATCCTCGACCACAAGCGGCTTGCCGATTTCTCTGAGTAGTGCAGCCTTCATAAATGAATGATCCGTCTGCCGTTACGGTTGTTTCAACCCAAGTTCTGCTTCCAGTTCGGTAATTCGCGGTGCGTTCCGTCGGGCGCCGTCTTCCAGTAGCGGGTAGTTGTACATGTCGCAGGTGAGCGTTCCCTGAAACTTGATTGACTTAAGTGCCGAAATCATGCCGTCGAGATCGAGATTCCCCTCACCTAACGGCAGATGCATTGCATAGGTTGCGCTGTCTCCATCGGAGAAATGAACGTGCTGGATTCGCGAACCGAGCGTTTCGATGCTCGTGACATAACCGTCCGGCTGACCGACGCCGTAGTGACAACAATCGTAAAGCAAGCCGACGGTTCCCTGCGCATGCCCTTCGGCCACGGCGTCGATAAAGTCGATCGCCCAGCGGTCCTGCATGCTCAAGGTGTCCGGATGCGGTTCGAACACCAGTCGAAGTTGTTTTTCTGCGCACATTTCGGCAACGCGGCGGAAGAGATCGACACTGACTTTGCGACACTCCTCGGAATTGCGGTCGCCGTTATCACGAATCCACGGATCGTGGCTGATGACAAGACCCAAGCTCAAATCGGCTGCCCAATCGACAGCGCGTTGAAATTCGGCCAACGTCTCGCCGAACTTGTCATACGGTTCGACATCGACCCAGCAATCAAAACCGTACAAACTCAGCCCCAGCTCCTTCGCCCACTCGACGAATCGCCGACGGGTTTCCGGCGTGGTGAGCTTGTTGTAGAACGGTGGCCGCGAGAGTTCGATCGAGTCGAAACCGGCGTTTTTTACGGTTCGACAGATCGACTCGATGCTTGGATTTTCGTGAAAGCTGACGGCGTTGATGCGCGGCATTGCTATGCCTTTCCATCGGGCCAGATGATCTTTCGCGCTTCATCGGGAGTGGCCACCTCGCGGCCCAACTCTCGCGAGATACGAGCGATTTTTTCGACCAGCTGAGCATTGCTTGTGGCATATTCACCCGGTGTGAGGAAGGGGTTGTCTTCCATTCCCACTCGCACGTGACCGCCCAGGATGATCGCTGTGGTGAGGATCTTCCAGTGCTCTTCCGGGTCCATCACGCTGGTGTTGTACATGAACCCTTCCGGCAGGTGGTGATGGTTGTAGAGCATCGCCTCGACGGTTGGAGGCGTGTAGCTGCCACCGCGCCAGCCGAGAAAGAACGTAATCCAGACCGGCCCTTTGAGCAGACCTTTTTGCACCATTCGCTGCGCGTTCCACACACCTCCGTAGTGAAAACATTCGGCCTCAATCGTCACACCCAATTCCGAGGTGACGCGGCAATACTCTTCCAACTCCGGCCGATTGTGCAGGCCGTACAATTCGACCGGGTCGCAGCCGGGTTCATAATCGAAACACTCATCGTGCGGGTTGAAACAGGTTGAGATCATGTCCGGCTTCTGATCGATCATCAGTTCCTTCCGCTGAGGAAACCGGCCGTTGGCGATGCCGTATTGAATGATCGGTTTCGTTGAGCCGCAACCGTCGAGAATGTCCTGCCGAAAACTGCCCCAGCCGGGAATGTCCAGATCGGACAGACGGGTGCCATCTTCGCGGATTGTTTCGTCGATGGTGTATGGCCCGTGCAAATGACAGATGCTGGCTCCGGCATTGACCGACCGCACGTACTCCTTCGCAACCTCGTCGTAACCCTTCGGTGTCGGGTTATGGGGATTGCTGGGAAAGGCCATCGTGGAATCACAGGTGACCGTGATAATGAGCTTGTCCATTGCTTCTGCTTCCCTCGATAGATTCCTGGATTAAGACGCGGCAACGACGTTTCAACCTACATCTCTACCCCGCTCATGGCGATTTGTGAAAGCTGAAGCTGCATCGAGCGGAAGCAGTGTTCTCGCATGGCCTGCTCGGCTTGTTCGGGGTCGCGAGACCGTATTGCTTCAACCAACTGCACGTGCTGCAATGCCGGCTTTTCCTGGTTGTGCGCCAAGACACTCCCGTCGGCCAACATGCGAATCAGCTGGTTGGACTTGAGAACTTCCACGAGACTGGACGCCCGGGACAATTCGACAATCCGCAAATGAAATTCCGAATCAAGCCCGTGAATATCCGCCGGTGCGGCGTCGGAATCGATTCGCCGATCCAATTCCTCAGCAAGCTCGGTTAAGTGGTCGAGTTGATCGCCTGAAGCAAGCCGGGCGCAATGCCTGACGGCCTCGCATTCAATCGCCGTCCTAAGGATATGCTGCCCGCGCAACGTCTCGGTCGTCATCCGGCGGACACGCGTTCCCCAACCCGGTTCTGTTTCCACCAAGCCATCACGCGAGAGTTCGCGTAACGCCTCGCCAACCGGGGCCATGCTCATTCCCAGCGAAGTCGCGACCCCGCGCAACGACAGCCGTTGGCCCGGCTCGAGCTGCCGGCTGAGAATCTGGTCCCGTATCTCCCGGTAGGCACGCTGGCCCAGGGTATCGGACGCTCCATTCTTCAGCTTGGTCATGTTTTCCCCAAATCCGTTTTTTCCGAACGTCGCTCTTGCAATGTTCGAACACTGATATGATACTATGGTAGTCGGGAAAACATCGACGTCAATCCCTCGGTAACAAAATTGTCTGGAAAGGCGGGGAATCCATGAGCAATCGACGGCTCATCGCATTGCAACTCGCTCTGCTGTTCGTTGCCGGCCGCTGTGGAGTCGCTTGCGCTGATGACGCAAAGAAGAAGGACGGCTCCGCCAAAAGAGAACTCATCGAGCATTTCGAAAAGAGTGTTCGCCCTCTGCTTCTTGCCAAGTGCGTTGAATGTCACGGCCCGAAGGAGCAGGAAGCCGGCTTGCGATTGGACACCGCTCAGGGCCTGTTTCGGGGTGGCGAGTCGGGACCGGTGGTCGTTCCCCGTCAGGTTGATAAGAGCCGGTTGATCCAGGTGGTTCGTGGAGCCGGCGACGTCGTCATGCCGCCGGAAACCAAGTTGAAGAAGTCCGAAATCGCCGCCCTTGTCAAATGGGTTAAGACGGGCGCGGTGTGGCCCGGCTACAAATATCGACCGGGAGCCAATAAGAAGGGCGCCGGTTTTACCAAACAGCAGAAAGCGTTCTGGTCGTTCCAGCCGGTTAAGAATTATTCGTTGCCGCAAGTTAAACGGCAGAGTTGGCCGGTCTCGCCGGTCGACGCATTTATTTTGGCGAAGCTCGAATCGGTCGGTCTTGAGCCAGCCTCGTCGGCCGACCGCCGCACATTGCTGCGGCGAGTGACCTACGATTTGACGGGGCTGCCACCGACACCGGATGAGATCAAAGCATTCGTCAACGACTCATCGCCGAAGGCATTTGAAACTGTCGTGGACCGCCTGTTGGCGTCGCCCCGTTATGGCGAACGTTGGGGGCGGCATTGGTTGGACGTTGCCCGCTTTGCCGAGTCGGCCGCTCACGATGGCAACAATGCGTATCTTCACGCGTGGCGTTATCGCGATTACGTCATCGACGCCTTCAATAAAGACAAGCCGTACGATCAATTTGTTGTCGAACAATTGGCCGGCGATTTGCTGCCGAAGACAGGCAAGCGGGAGATCGATTTCGAACGCATGGTGGCGACGGGGTTTCTGCAGGTCGGCCCCAAGCCGGTGGTCATGCGAGACAAGAAACAGATGTTGCTGGACATCGCTGACGAACAAATTGCCGCAACAGGCACCGCGTTCATGGGTTTGACTCTTGCGTGCGCCCGCTGTCACGACCACAAGTTCGATCCGCTCCTGGCGACGGATTACTATTCCTTCGCCGGCATCTTCATGAGCACTCACATCATGGAGGACCAACTGCCCGATTCCAAATGGATCGAACCGACGGTCGAAGGGTCGGACGGACAGAAGGTTCGAGTGATGGCCGTCGAAGATCAGCCCAAACCGGTCAACCTGCGAGTGCATCTCCGGGGAAATTACCGAACGTTGGGGGCCGAAGCGCCGCGGCGCTTTCTGCAGATTATTGCCGGCGAGAAGCATCCGCCGATTCAGACAAAGGGAAGCGGCCGACTGGAGTTGGCCCGCTGGATCGCATCAGCGAATCATCCGCTGACGGCACGGGTGATGGTCAACCGGATTTGGCAACACCACTTCGGCAGTGGGCTGGTTGCCAGCAGCAATGATTTCGGTGCGCGCGGCGACAAGCCGTCACACCCGATGTTGCTCGACTGGTTGGCTTCGCGGTTCGTCGAAAGTGGCTGGTCGATCAAGGCGATGCATCGCTTGATGTTTTTATCGAAAACGTATCAGCAGGCGTACGTCGAAAACGCCGACGCAGAGCAAGTCGATCCAAACAATCGGCTGCTGTGGTGCATGCCCCGCCGTCGGCTATCGGCCGAAGAGATTCGCGATTCTCTGTTGGCCGTCAGTGGGGAGTTGGACGCAAGTATGGGCGGAACGCTGTTTACGTCGGGCTATACTTTCAACGATAAGAAACGGGAATTGGCCGTCGTCGATATTGGCGACCCGGCCAAGTATCCGCCGTTTCAGGCACCGCGACGCAGCGTCTATCTGCCGATGATTCGCAACCAGATGCCGCCAATGTTGACACTGTTCGACGTGGCGAACGAACACGAATCGACGGCCGTTCGCAGTCAAACCACAATCGCGCCGCAATCGTTGTTCCTGCTCAACAGCCAGTTCGTCCGTGAACGATCACTGGCGTTGGCTCGGCTGCTCGAAGCCAACACGGAATCCAGCGACGAACAACGTATCCACACGTTGTACCTGCTGACATTGGGGCGGCCGCCCGAAGAGGTCGAGGTTCAGTCGGGGCGTCAATTTCTGGAAATCTATCAAGCGGAAATCGACCCCGATAATTCCAGGCAGCGTGCCGCGAAGACCGCTGAGTCGCTGGCCAGCACATCTTACGAGAGTCAGATTCGCGGAACGGCGGGGCTGGTTGCCTACTATCGACTGAACGAGCGCGGCCCGCACAAGAAAGGGCAACCGGTTGTCGCGAATCATGTCGGCGGCGGAAAAGCCGATGGCCTCTATGTCGGCAACCCCGCGCTCGGCCGGCCGGGAGCCATTCACGCCGCCTCTCCCGATGCCAAAACCAACACGTCTATTGCCCTCAACGGCAAAGATCAAAAGGTGACCATCGAAGACGTCGAATCGCTCAACTTTAAAACCCGCGAGATCTCGGTCGAGTACTGGGTTAATCCGTCACGGGTCGCCGAAGGAATGACTATCGGCCGCGACGATCTGGCCGCAGGAGTGCGGTACTGGAAGAGCGGACTGTTCGTCAGAAAAGTGAACGGCGTCGATAAGAATATTGTCTCTCACGAGTTCTTCGGCCAGGGCGGGTTACGCATGGTTGCCGACGCGCGATCCGTCGCGGAAGTCAATCAATGGACGCACGTCGTGTTTACGTTCGGCGATAGTCGGCGGCGGCTGTACGTGAACGGCCAAATGGTGGATGAACTGAATGTGAGTGGGAATTTTGGTGCTGGACCGGTGCCGTTGACCTTGGGCGCCCGTCGAGACAATGTGGAATGGTTGCAGGCCGGTCTTGACGAGGTCGCAATTTACAACCGCGTGCTTGAGGGATCGACGGTTCGCCGACATTACACGGTTGGCAGCGGTCACCCCCCCAAAGAAGACGGACCGTATTCGCCTCGCCTGATGGCGTGGCGCAGTTACTGCCAGGCGCTGTTGTGCATGAACGAGTTCATTTTTGTTGATTGATCCGAACGCAGAGTCGCAGTGGGAAAGTAGTTCCGTTTGTCGGATTATTCATCGACGACAAAGAAATAGACGCTCAGGAGATTGCAATGGACAAATCGGAACAACACTCTGATTCGATACTCACTGCACCGCGATCCTCTTCGTTAAGCCGTCGCGATCTGCTGCGGCAGGTCGCATGTGGGTTCGGCCACACGGCGCTTCTGGGAATGCTGAACTCGGTTGCCGGTACGGCTTCCGCTGCCGATCCCGTCCCCGTCGATCCCATCAGCGGCAATCCGCTGGCTCCGCGCGATCCGCATTTCAAGTCGAAGGCGAAAAACGTCATCTTCCTGTTCATGCACGGCGGTGTATCGCACGTCGATACGTTCGATCCAAAACCCAAGCTGACGGAAATGGATGGCAAGCCGTTGCCTTTCAAGACGCCGCTGCAATTTGCAGCGACGGGTAACTTGCTCAAGTCGCCCTGGAAGTTCCGCAACTATGGCGAAAGCGGACTGCCTGTCAGCGAGCTGTTTCCTCACGTGGGATCGATCGTCGATGAACTCAGTATAATTCGGTCGATGAAAGTTGAGCAGGTCGATCACGGCGGAGCCATCCTGCAGCAGCACACCGGCTCGGCCGTCTTTCCCCGCCCCAGCATGGGGGCGTGGATTCTCTACGGATTAGGAACCGAAAACCAGAACCTGCCCGGATTCGTTACGATTTCGCCATCAACGTTTCACGGCGCGGCCCAGAATTACGGCACGGCGTTTCTGCCGGCGACCTACCAAGGGACAGCCGTCGGCGACGGGAACACGCCGATGACCCGGGCAAAAATCCAGAACCTGAAACGGGCTGAGTCATCGACACGACTACAACGATTGCAACTCGATATGATCCAGGCGGCCAATCGCCGGCATCAACAGAAGTCGGCCGCCGATTCACGATTGGATGCGCGGATCGGAGCATTTGAACTTGCGTTTCGGATGCAGATGGAAGCGCCGGAAGTTCTCGATCTCTCGTCCGAGTCGAAAGCCACAATGGACAGTTACGGCATCGGCGGCGGACCAACCGATAACTTTGGACGCCAATGCCTGTTGGCGCGACGGCTGGTCGAAAAAGGGGTTCGGTTCGTGCAATGTTCCCACACTTATAAGTGGGACCAACATGGCGGGCTGAAGGCGGGGCATACCAACAACGCGAAAGAAGTGGATCAGCCAATTGCCGCTCTGATCCGCGATCTCAAATCCCACGGCCTGCTTGACGAGACATTGGTTGTCTTCGGCACGGAGTTCGGCCGTACGCCTGTTGCCCAGGGGAAGGACGGTCGCGACCACAACCCTTACGGCTTCACCATGTGGATGGCGGGCGGCGGTGTTAAGGGGGGAACTGCCTACGGTGCGACCGATGAGTTCGGTTATTACGCAGTCGAAAACGTTGTCAGCATGTACGATTTTCACGCCACCTTATTGCACCTGATGGGCATGGACCACAAGCGGCTGACGTATCGTCACGCGGGCCGAGACTTTCGACTGACCGATGTCCACGGAAAGGTCTTGCGCGACATCGTTGGTTGATATGATGAACACGCCATTTGTGCGATTGTGGTAGGCTGGTTTTCGGTCGAGGTTGGGTCGCTTCTGCGGAATCTCAGGAAGATGAATTCGTATGAACTCAATTGGTAAACGGCTAATTCTTCTGACGATGGTCCTTGGCGGTTTCGCAACCGCGGTGGTTCTCCCTGCGTACATCTCGGCCGCTCCGCAAGACAAGTCAATCGAGGAAATGATCGACTACAAGCGTGATATTCTTCCCATAATTTCAACAAAGTGTTTTCGTTGTCACGGAATGAAGAAGCAGGAAGGCGGTCTGCGACTTGATGGGAAGAAGCGATTTTTAGAGGGTGGCGACAGCGGGCCGGCAGTTCAACTCGGGAAGAGCAATCAGAGCGAACTCATGCGCCGTGTGACGACGGACGATGAAAACACAAGAATGCCGTCCGAAGGAGCACCGCTGAGCAAGAAGCAGATCGCGTTGTTACGGAACTGGATCGACCAGGGTGCCAAAGGAATTTCGGATGTCGCAACAACTGGCGACACATCTGGGCATTGGGCGTTTCAGCCGATACGCCGCCCCACTCCACCGAACGTCGTGGGAACAAAATGGGTGCGAAATCCGATCGATCGCTTCGTGTTGGCCAAACTCGAAACACAGGACATCCAGCCGGCACAAGCAGCATCTCACGAAACGCTGATCCGGCGGTTGTATCTCGATTTGACCGGACTGCCTCCCGAGTGGGATCGCGTGAAACAATTCCTCGACGACACGCGTCCCAACGCCTACGAACTACTGGTTGATGAATTGCTGGCATCGCCACATTATGGCGAACGGTGGGGCCGCCATTGGTTGGACGTGGCCCGGTATGCCGACAGCAGCGGATACGAATCGGACACGCCCCGCGACATTTGGCCCTATCGCGACTGGGTCATCGGCGCACTCAATCGCGATCATCCCTTCGATCAATTTGTCATCGAACAAATCGCCGGCGATTTGCTGCCCGCTGCAACGGCCGAACAACGGATCGCCACCGGATTCCACTGCAACGCCATTTTCGATCCTGGTGTGAGATGGGAATCGATCATCGATCGCGTCAACACGACGGGGACCGTCTTTCTCGGCTTAACGACCGGTTGCGCCCAATGTCATTCTCATAAGACCGACCCGATCACTCAGCGAGAGTTCTATCAGCTCTACGCGTTTTTCAATGAAGCCACGATGGACAAGCTGGAATTGGCACCGCCGGGCATCGCAAAGGCCGATAGCAAACCGACAACAACGTCGGTCATGAAACAGGTTGCAAGAGTCACCAACATTTTCGTTCGCGGGGACCACGATCAGCCGGGGCAGCAAGTCATGCCCGGTGTTCCCGCGTTTCTCAACGATCTGCAAGTCGCCGACAAAGAAGCGCCGAATCGACTCGATCTGGCGCGGTGGCTCATCGCCGATAACAACCCCTTAACCGCACGTGTCACGGTCAACCGAATTTGGCAACGGTATTTCGGGCTTGGATTGGTCGAAACAGAAAACGATTTCGGCGTACAAACTCCACAGCCTTTGCATGCGAAACTGCTTGATTTCCTTGCCGACGATTTTCGCAGCGGTGGTTGGAGTCTGAAACGACTGCACCGCTTGATCGTCACATCGTCCACGTATCGTCAGTCGTCCACAGTACGGCGTGAACTGAAAACGATTGACCCCCGCAACAGACTGTTGGCTCGGCAGCGCCGATTGCGGGTGGAAGCAGAAATTATTCGCGACGTTGCGCTGACTTCGAGCGGTCTATTGTCGAGAAAACTCGGCGGGCCAAGCGTGTTTCCTTATCAGCCCGAGGGAATCTTAAACAACAGAGCGACACCTGCCGTCTGGACGATGAGCGAAGGCGAGAATCGCTACCGCCGCGGCATGTATACGTGGGTCTGGCGACTCACGCCGCATCCGCATTTGCCGTTGTTCGATCTGCCCGACGGAATTGCGTCCTGCACGAAACGCGATCGATCCAACGTACCGGTTCAGGCACTGACACTTCTGAACGATCCAACGTTTCTCGAATGTGCTCGCAAACTGGCGGTGCGGGTTCTCGGGCGATCGACAGCATCGGACGACGAGCGAATCTCTCGTCTGTTCCGCACATGCCTGTCACGCGATCCGCAATTGGTTGAAATTCAATTGGTGACGAAGTTGCTTCAAAAGCAACGGCTGTCATTGGCAACCAATCAAGTCGAAGCGAAAGAAATTATTGGAGACACCCCAGTAACCGAGGGGGATATTTCGGAGCTTGCTGCGTGGGTTGTTGTCTGTCGAACGATCTTGAATCTTGACGAGTTCATCACACGGGAATAACACACAGTGACTGCGTTCAATCAATATCTCCAACAGACGCGACGGCAGTTTTTCTCGAAGTCCGCGCTGAGTCTGGCTCCGATTTCGGTGGCCGCGTTACTTCAACAAAACCGCGCCGGTGCAGAGATGCCGACTAGAAGCGGTCCCCTTCCCGCTCGCGAACCCAATTTTCCAGCTCGGGCCAAGTCGGTCATTTTTCTGTCGATGATCGGCGGGCCGAGCCAGTTGGACTTGTTTGATCCCAAGCCGGAGTTGATCCGCAGAGAAGGCGAGCCGCTGCCCGAGTCGCTGTTAAAGAATGCGCAGTTCGCTCAAATCCAGGAGAAACAGCCCAAGTTGATGGGATCGCGTTGGAAGTTCGCCCGCCACGGTGAAAGCGGCGCAACCATTTCCGAACTGCTTCCGCACACGGCGTCGGTCGTCGATCATCTCTCGATCGTCAAGACGATCGAAACCGACGACACCAACCACATGTTTGCCGAACTCATGATGAATACCGGCTGGCGGCAGTTCGGCCGCCCCAGCCTTGGCAGTTGGGTGGGCTACGGTCTCGGCAGTGAGTCGCAGGATTTGCCCGCGTTTTTAGTGCTGAGCAGCGGCATGCGGCCGCGATCCAAAGGGGCCAACTACAGCAACGGTTTCTTACCCTCGAAGTATCAAGGCACGCCGTTGCGGTCTTCCGGCGATCCAATTCTGAACGTGGCAAGCCCCGCAGGATTCTCGCGAAATCGGCAGCAGCAATCCATCGAAACAATTAACGCTCTCAACCGTGTGCGGCTCGAACAAACCGGCGATGACGAAATCGCCGCGCGAATCGCCTCCTACGAACTTGCCTATCGCATGCAGACAGCCGCACCGGAATTGCTCGATATCGAAGGTGAAACCGCAGAGACGATGGCGTTGTACGGAATCAATGACACGTCGCAGCCATCCTTCGGTCGTAATTGTCTATTGGCCCGCCGGCTCGTCGAACGCGGTGTGCGATTTGTGCAAGTGTTTCATGGCGATTGGGATCATCATTCCAATATCGCCGCAGGCTTACCGTCTCAGTGCAAACTGACCGACCAACCGGCGGCGGCTCTCATCCAGGATCTTGCACGCCGCGGACTGCTGGACGATACGCTGGTGATTTGGGGTGGGGAATTGGGGCGATCGCCCGTCGCCCAAAAAGGCAAGAATCCCAACGACCCGTTTGGACGCGATCACCACATCGAAGCGTTCACGATGTGGTTTGCCGGCGGCGGAGTCAAACCGGGCCAAACCATCGGCAAAACGGATGACCTCGGTTATCTGGCGACCGAAGACTCGTGGCACATCTACGACATGCAGGCAACGATCCTGCATCTGCTGGGCTTAGATCACACCCAACTCACCTACCAGTATCAAGGCCGCGACTTTCGTCTGACCGACGTCCACGGCGAAGTCAAGACAGAGCTGTTTGCTTAAGACCAAACAGGAACGTCTCTCTGTCTCTTGAGACGAAAACACCCCAGAAAGAAGCTCCGAAGTCAGTGAGAATGGGGGGGTGTTATGAAATTACAGAGGGGATGCGGTAGCCAAATCCGGTGTGGTGCGGCATCGGCTTGTCGCGGCGGGTAGATTTGGTGGACTTCCCGGTTGACGCCATCGCCCACTGAGCTGAGACAAGGATGGCACCATTTCCTGTGAATGGGTTTTATTTGCAGCACCCCGGAGAGGTGGCAGAGTGGCCGAATGCACCGGTCTTGAAATTCAACACAAGAAATCCAAAAAGACCGACAAACACCATATTTTACAGTCTCAAACGCACTTCTCGCTCTCTCCCGAAAACGCTCTAAAACGCCCGAAAACGCCCCTCGCGGGTGTCAGTGACACCCGGTATCTCTTGGCGATCATTCGATCCATCTCCCCTTCGAGTATCTCTCCGAAGAGCGATGATCCAGCCACTGTACGGTTGCCTGAGTGACGATCGCGGGTCAGGACGTGCCGACTTCCTGAAGGGAGCTACCCCGCAGTCAGTCGCGTTCGTTTGATTGTATAGTATGTGCCGCGGATCGAATGTCACGCTGCGAACCGAGCCGGTATGCCCATTGAGCGTCAGCGTCTCCGGCCCACTCAGCGTTCAGTTCTGAGGTCCGTCTTGTTCGCCGAACGGCTGATTCGTCTCGTCCCATGATCATCCGGTGAATCCATATTCGGAATGCACCTCCATCATAGCGCGGCACGCCACTCCCAACTTGCTCCCGACACCGGTCATTGTAACAATGAATACCGACGCTACCCTCCACCCACTTCCGCGCCCACAAACTGACTAATTGGAGTTCGTTATGCTTACCGCAACCACCCGTCGCAACTTCCTTCAATCAGCCGCCGCTACCACCGCCTTCTTCACCACCCCGGGTCTCTTCGCCGAGCAGCTGCTGCCCACCGCCGCCGTCGGCGAAGGCCCGTTTTACCCCGACAAACTCCCGCTCGACACCGACAATGACCTTCTCCTGCTCAACGACGCCATCACACCCGCCGTCGGCGACATCACCCATCTCACCGGACGAATCCTCGCGCCCAACGGCGACCCTGTCCGGAACGCCTTCGTAGAAATCTGGCAATGCGACAGTCACGGCGTCTACATCCACTCCGGCTCCAACAACAAGAACAAACAGGATAATCACTTCCAGGGCTATGGACGATTCCTTACCGACGTCAAGGGCAACTACTACTTCCGCACCATCAGACCCGTGGCTTATCCCGGCCGAACGCCTCACATCCACATCGCCGTCAGCGCCAACGGCAAACGCCTCTTCACCACCCAAATGCTCGACAAAGCCAACAAGGAACAAAACGAACGCGACGGCCTCTTCCGCCAGATTCGCGACCCCAAATCTCGCGACACCATCCTCGCTGAATTCAAACCCATCAAAGGCTCGAAACTAAAAGAACTCAATGCCAACTTCGACGTCATCCTGGGCCGAACCATCCAGGAAAACGAAGACGGCACTATCACCGGCGGCATTGGCAAACCCCAATGGCGAAGACGATGAGATTGAAGCCTAACCTCCCCAACTGGGACTGTGGAGGCGTGTCAGGTAGCGGCGAGACCATCTCACAATTAAGCAATGGCTGCCGCCAAACGGAGTTGTAGCAGAACCTGAATAGGCTTTGCCGTACACGAGGAAAAGAAGGTTTCCCTAAACCGCCAAGGGGCATCCAACTGCCAGGGCGATTGCACCAAAAGTCATGGTGCGCATAGGACTTTATTGAGATAAGTCTCGTCCCATCCGGCGGTGAGTCGTTTGTTCTTGATGCCTACCTTCAGTGTGGACTCGTTCTTCAACATGCTG
>CAUZOL010000032.1:0-34760 GCA_963581435.1 Planctomycetota bacterium | reverse complement strand
CAGAAGAAGTCGGTAATGCGCATTCAGAGATTCCATCGTCTCGACCTCGGAAATCCCCCATGATCCCGAGATCGATTCCACACGTCAAATCAAGCAGCACCCACTAAAATGCGCGAAGAACCTTTTTCTGTTTCAACTTACTTTTCGGCTTTATTCTTTCTCGAAGGCAAACTTCTTCTTACCCGCCTGTTTGCGGATCGACTCGATGATCGCTCCGTCGAGCGTGTCGTTCTTTTCCGATTTGCTTTCCTTGCGGCGCGCTTCGGCGATGTATGCTTTGCGTTGTTTGGAGATCTTGGCGATTTCGATTTGAATGGCCGACCGCTCCTTTTGCTTCCCGGCGATGTATTCAACGCGTTTTTTCGCGTCGAGCTTCTTGAGTTCATCGGGCAGTTCCGCTTCCTTTACGTCCTTCAGTTTGATTTTGCCCGACGTGACGGCATCGACGAGATCGGCGTTTGAGCGGTATTGCTTTTTGCCCTTGAAGCTGGCACGTTCTGCTGCGGCTGCCGGGGCCGCTTCTGCCGCCGCCTTGTCCTGTGCCAGTTGCCGCCGTGACAGCCTCTGGCGGTCGGCTCGCCCTCCGTAAAAGACGAACGTGCGGTTGACCTTGCCACTTAACTCGGCCAGCTTCTTGTCGAAGGGAGTCTTGATGGCGGCCACCTGACGGTTCTGGTCGATGCTCAAGAACGAGCCGTCGGCCAGCGATGCGCCATCCTGCCATCCGGTGCGAATGCCTTCGGCTTGTGGTCCGCAAAAGATGGTATTGACGGTAATTCCCTTGCCGATGGCGGCGATGCACGCCTGCTTGTAGTTGACGGTCCCCTGCGTAAAGGCTTCGTTGCCCGCGATGAAGATCAGCTTCAAATCGTCGTCGCCCTGGCTCCATTGCAGACCGCTTGTCGCAGCTTGAATCACTTGCCCGCAATATTCCTGCCCGCCGTTGGTTTTCAAAGCGAACAGTTCTTCAGAGATTGCATCCAGGTCGTCGGTTAGCGAGACAATTTGCCGCAGGTAGCCTTCGTCTTTCGAAATGCTGCTCTTGCCGTACTCGTATAGGGCGACTTGAAGCTGCGGCGTTTGGCCGTTCTGCTTTGCTGTTGCCAACTCGTTCACAATTTTCCAAAGCTGCGTGCGTGCCTGGTTAATCAGACCTTCCATGCTCCCGCTGGTGTCGAGCAGGATGGCCATTTGGATTTTCGGTACGGTTGCCTCGGCAGGTTTCGGCTTGGTTCCCGGAACGGACGCGGCAGATTTTGGTTTTCCCTTCGCCGCTGGCTCGGCGGCGTGCACAGCCCCACTTACCAGCGACCCGGTTAAAACGGCGAACATCGTCAAACAGGCGGATAACGACTTCATCGGATTCTCTCCTTTGGGATACAGGTGACTGGGCATTTGCGATGTGTATTCCGCAGGGTCGGCAGCAAATGAATTGGCTGACCAACCAGCGGAAATCCGTTGCTATAGTTCTACGGTTGGGGTTTCTCCCTGTGAAGACGTTGACTGCATGGAGGACGAACGAGGTTGCGAATGGTTCCCGAAAAACACTGTTTTCGCCGAATAGCACCGTGTGTAACGGGTTTGTAAACAACAGCAGCATTCAGGTGCCTTGTTTCGCCCCACTCTCGTATTGGAAGCCGACAAGAAGTTGTTCCCTGAGAAAAGAGAAGCCCCGAGGATCCAGCGGATTCCCGGGGCTTCGCAGATTTGAAGTTGTGTCAAAACCCTCTGCTGGCTCACAACACCTCTAGAGCTTTATCAAGTTTTGTTTTCGGGGTGGAGCTGGGGCAATCGTAACCCGAAGCGTAAGCGAGGACGAATCTGCAATTTGCGCCATCCCTCGCTTACGCTTCGGGTTACGATTTGAGCCGCTTACCCTAATTGATAATCTTGACGCAGCACTATTGTTCAAGTGCAGAGTTCACCCACAACCGGGGCTTGACGGAGCCTCTAGTTATTCGCTCGCAACTCACAGTTTCGGCGGAGGCGAGGGGGGCGGCGGCGCTGGTGTGCCTGGCGGTCGTGGTGGAGGTGGAAGCCAAAAACGCTCAGCAAATCCAACACCGAACTGCCTTTTTCGCTCCCACTCGGCACGCCGTGACCACGGTGAGCCGGGGTGCATTTCTTCGATCCTCGCCAGACGCTGCAGGCATTTTCGATGCGAATCTTTCAGCGTGTCGGACGTAAAATCAACACCCAGGAACTTCGCAATCTGTTCAGCCTGCTTCGTCGTCGGCATAAGAAGTTTCGGTTGCCCGTAGGCGACTGCCCATTGGTTGGACTTTGGGTCCTTGAATTTTCGCGTCGGAACCGTTTGCGCGTATTGGTCGATTGCGATGGAATACTGTAACAGTCGAACCTGATAGGCAAGTAGCTGCGCGTAGATGAGATCGTAGTTCGCGCGCCAACGCAACGATGCCTCGTTATCACGCAGTGTGCGTACCTGATCGAGCCGCTGCTGTGCTTTGACCAGGATCGTGAAAATCGTCATCACTTTCTTCCAGCGGTCGATCGCCGGCTGACGGTAGTTGGCCGGGTTGCGGTCGAACCAGCCACCGGGAACCTGCAATACTGCGGCACGATTCGCCTCATACGGATTGAGCTGCACGATGACATCCCAGATCGCTTGACGGAATTTGCTGCGGTTTCGGCCTTCGGCATAGGCGCGGCGCGAATCGAGGTTGGGCAGGTATTCACGCAGATTAAGCATGTCGTTTTTTCGATTGTCCAGATCGTTCAAATCGGCTTCTTCATGCGGCAGTTGGAAAAAGATACCGCCGGTGTCGCGGGCAATCCGGACCTGTTCATAGGGACCGAATCCGCTCATGTGCGAATCTCGCCGTTTGCCGTATCCGTCGTATTGCAATTGCTCGGCAAATGGAGTTTCCGGGCCGCGATGAATCGGTAAGTAGTGGGTGTGACCGGTATCGGGGTGACGCCAGCGTTTGAACGCATACAACGATCCGAACACCGACTCGCGACCGAGAATGTAGACGGGGGCTTTGACAATTTTGCATTGTTCGATGACTTCTTCGACCTTCCCGCCGTCATCTCCCGATTCGTCACTGACGACAACAATCACCAGCTTCCGTTTGCTGCGGGTCACACCTCGGTATTTGGTGACAGCCTGCTTGATCGCCGCACACATATTCTCCCGGCCGGTCCGGTCGATCGGGATTCTGTCGATAGCCGACATCACCACGCGCGGATCGTTGGTTGGCTTAGGTGTATGAATCGACCATCTTGCTCCAAAGCTGGTGATGGAAGTTTCCAGTACATCCTTAAGTTTTTTCTTACGACGTCCCGGCCCTGCCGCCGCTGGATCGGTCTCTACGACCTTCAATTCTTCGTAAACGCGAAAAATGCGTTCTTTCAATTCCTGCTGATCGTCCTTCATGCTTTCCGACTCATCGAACAGCCAGACAACGGTTAACTTCTGACTCCGCATCATCCGTAACAGTTCGGCAGTCATCCGGTCGAGTGCGGCACCATAGCCTGCGACGATGGCTCCGACTTCGCCGGTCACTGCGGCTTCGCCCAGTTCCGTCGTCAGCGAATCGACACCCGGTAGGCTGTCCATGACGGGGCGAACTGCGATATCCGGTTCGGCGATGACGTCGTTGAGTTCGACCTTCGTCTGCTGAGAAAGCGGCGCTTCGGAACCACCAACATTTGTCGAGACGCTGCCGGCAATGAAATTGACCGATTCAGCAATTTCCTTCTGGTCGTCGAGCTCCTGCATGATTTCGTCGTAGTCACGCTCGTCGTCCTCCATGACCGTCTCGATCACGAGGGCGTCATCGACCGCCGCCACCGCATAGGGAATCAGCCACAATGCAATAATTGCGACGAGATGTATCGCAAGAGATACCAGAACCGTTGGAAGCTCTTTTCTCACTACCATTCTCAAACGCCCTTCCCGTTCGACGGACCGACGTGATTCCAATTCGAGTTTTGCAATGTGTGCCGTGAAGTGGCCAGTGGCGAAACAGGAATCAAATTCACCGCCCGGAGAACCCAGGTCAGTGAAAGCCCCAGTGTCGTCTGAAGCGTGAGTCTGCCCGCGCGTTCATAGTAGCAGTTTGGTAACATACTGTCTATAAACAACTTGCGCATCCCGTGTGTGATTTCGCTGGCAGTGAATCAATGATCGGGCGCGTGATGCTGCCTGTCTGTCGCTTGTCTGTCGCTTGTCTGTCGCTTGTCTGTCGCTTGTCTGTCGGCTGCTGACCGTTGTGGAGTGAACAAATGACCGAAAGTCCCGCCCCGTCGAATCGGGACACTGTCAAGCGGCTTCCACGCGGTATTCAATTGGAAGCGGTTCGCGTCCACAACCTGCAGTCGATCGATTTAACGCTCCCCCTGCGCCGTCTGATTGTAATCACCGGGGTCAGTGGGTCGGGGAAAAGCAGCCTGGCGTTTGACACGCTATTTGCGGAGGGACAGCGACGATACATCGAGAGCTTTTCGACATACGCCCGGCAGTTTCTCGACCGGCTGGAAAAGCCCGACGCCGACCGTATCGATCACATTCCGCCGGCGATTGCCGTGCGGCAGAATTCGACGGCCGGGGGTGGCAAATCGACCGTGGCCACGGCGACGGAAATTCACGACTTCCTGCGGCTGCTATTTGCTCGCGCCGGTCAAATCGTGTGTCCCGGATGTGGCCGTGCGATTCACAGTGACACGCCCCAACACGCCCTTGAAACAATTTCACAATTCGTCGAGGGGACGCGCTTTCAGATTGGATTCCCGACTGTCACGCAGCAATCCGATTCTGACACTGCTGAACTGTTGACCGAATTAAAGCAGGCGGGATTTGCCCGTGCGATTCAGAATGGCCGGACGATTGATCTGCGCGACGGCACACTATCGTCCAATCCGGCGGACACTGAGACCTGGGTTGTTGTCGATCGGCTGACTGCAGGGTCGTCCGGCCAGGAGCGAATTCTCGATAGCCTCGAAACGGCATTTCAACACGGAGATGGCCGTTGTCTGGTTCTCGAATCGATCGGCAGTCACCCGGCCGAAGACGAGCGACAGCACGTCACAATCGATGACCGCGAATGGATCGTGCATCGGCTGAATCGCCAGTTGTCATGTGATCCATGCGGGCGGGAATTCCAACCGCCAGAACCGCGGCTGTTCAGTTTCAATTCGCCACTGGGAGCATGCCCGAAGTGCAGTGGTTTTGGTTCGATTCCGGCGATCTCGTTCGACCGGCTTGTTCCGGATCCTTCATTGAGTCTCCGCGACGGTGCGATTGCCGCCTGGACGACGCCGGCCTACCGGCATGAGTTGGACGAACTGCTGGAACTCGCCGCCGACTATCAGATTCCTGTCGATGTGCCGTTTTCCGACTTGGAGCCGCAACATTTGCAGCTGATTCACGACGGTGTCCCCGAACGGGAGTTCGGCGGGCTGCAGGGGTTCTTCGGTTGGTTGGAGCGACACAAGTACAAGCTGTCTGTGCGCGTCTTCCTTAATCGCTGGCGTGTGTACGAAACGTGTCCTGCATGCGAAGGACACTGCCTGCAGCCCAACGCCTTGGCCGTCAAGCTCGGCGGAATTCATATTGCTGAACTCTGTCGCCGGCCGCTCGCAGAGGTCAACGCGTTTTTCGACGCGCTTGCTCGCACGCTGTCACCGGACAAGCAGGAAGTGACGGCAGCGATCACCGGCGAGGCGCGCGCCCGATTGCGATATTTGACCGACGCGGGTCTCGGATACTTGTCGCTGGATCGTCCGGTGAGAACACTTTCCGGTGGCGAGTCGCGCCGCGTGGCGTTGACCGCTGCGTTGGGGTCCAGTTTGGTCAACACGCTCTATGTTCTCGATGAGCCCTCAGCAGGATTGCATCCCCGCGATAACGAACGGGTGATCGATGCGATCAAACGGCTCCGCGATGCCGGCAATACGGTTGTCGTGGTCGAACACGATGAGGCGTTTCTGCACGAAGCCGACGAGTTGATCGACATTGGACCGGGTGCCGGACGCGAAGGGGGACGCGTCGTCTTTCAGGGAATCCCGACGGAGATTGGCGCGGTTGAGGAATCGGTCACTGGGGCGTTCGTCTCGGGACGCCGGTCAATTACCGTTCCGTCGCCAGAGAATCGCCGCAAGCCGGGTGCCGCGCGAATCCGTCTGGAAGGTGTACGGCATCATAATCTGAATGACTTGACAGTCGAGTTTCCGCTGGGACTGTTGTGCGTGGTGACGGGAGTCAGCGGTAGCGGCAAGAGTTCACTGGTTCACGAAACTTTGTATCCAGCGCTGTGCCGCCAACTGGGGCAATCGTGCGATGTGGCCCAACCGGGGACATTTGAATGCATTACGGGATGTGACGATGTCGATCAGGTGGTACTCGTCGATCCGTCTCCGGTCGGGCGCACTCGACGTAGCATTCCGGTCACATATCTCAAAGCGTTCGATGTCATCCGGGGCGTCTTTGCGGAGACGCGCGAGGCACGAGTGCGAAACTTCACAGCCACCACTTTCAGCTTCAATGCGGCTCGCGGTGGCCGATGTCCGAGTTGTCTCGGCAGTGGCACGGTTGATATCGACATGCAGTTTCTGGCCGACATTTCGATGACCTGCGCGGAATGTCACGGTCGCCGATTCCGCCGCGAAGTTTTGGAAGTGAAGTACCGCGGTCGCAACATCGCCGACGTTCTCGACATGACCGTCCACGAAGCCTTCACATTCTTTCGCACACACCCAAAGTTGCTGAAGAAGTTGCGATTCCTGAGCGAGGTCGGGCTGGATTACCTACCGCTGGGTCAGCCGGCCACAACGCTGTCCGGCGGAGAGTTGCAGCGTTTGAAGCTGGCCGCCTTCCTGTCGGAGGGGGCGAAGTCGCGAACACTGTTTCTCATCGACGAGCCGACCACTGGTTTGCACGCCGCCGATGTCGAACGGCTACTCGATTGTTTCGCCGGGCTGCTGTCGGTTGGTCATTCGCTGATTGTGATCGAACACCAACTCGACGTCATCAAATCCGCTGATTATGTGATCGATCTCGGCCCCGAAGCAGGTGCGGCAGGCGGCCAACTGGTTGTCGCGGGGACGCCGGAACAGGTGGCTGGCGATGCGAATTCGACCACAGGTCGATACTTGCGTACAGTTTCTGTGGCGCCCGTATGAGAAAATGTGTGAAAATCCGGTAAAAGTTGTAGACAAATCGTGCCATTTCGGACATCAATGGATGTAGTGAGTACTGACAAACGAAATCAATTTCCCGTTCGCGTTCGACGTGCCGCGCTTGAGCTGGCGCGACAGGGTCCGTCTGCGCTGGATGGTTTGTACGATCTCACGTCGGTGCGGTTGTTACGTTACGCGCTCACTCTGACGCGAAATCACGAAGATGCAGAAGACGCTTTGCAAGCTGCAATGATCCGCATCACCGTCAAGCCACAGGCGTTATCGCAGGCGAAATACCCTTGGGCGTATTTTTTACGCATTGTTCGTAACGAAGCGATTACAGTTGTCCGCCGGCGAAAGCCGGTGGCGCGGCTCTCGCCGCTGACCGTCCCCACAATCGATGCGGAGTTGGCGCTCGACGACGAGGAAGTGAGAAATCAAGTGCGGCTTGCCGTGCGGCGATTACCTCCTGCCCAGGGGGAAGTTGTAGTTCTGCGGATTTGGGAAGACATGACGTTTCTGGAAATCGCCAGCGTCCTGAATCAATCACCGAATACGGTGGCCAGTCGATTCCGTTACGCGTTGGAAAAGTTAACGAGAATGTTGCACTCGTTTGAAAACGAGCCGGCAGTCCGAAGTCGAAAATGAGCGAAGATACAGACATGAGAGATTGGGACTTAATCGACGAAGAGTTGATTCGCGGTGCGGCGGAGCTTCCGCCGGCGTCGCGAAAACTCCGCCGTCGCGTTTTGCGGGCAGCGAAGAAAGCCGAGCGACTTGGTCGAACGCGGCGACGGATTCTGCTTGCCGCTTCGCTGTTGCTGCCGTTGGCCATTCTGGCGGGATGGTTACACGGGGGAGCCGACACCAGCGCGCCTGCCGCATCGGCGGCGACCAACCGTGCGAAAGATGGCTCGACTGACCTCTTGCTTCCCACCGCGACCGACGCCTGGGGCCACGTCGATGCCTCGGTCAGCGAACGGAAAAAGAACTCCCGGACGATTCGCTCGGCGATTTTTAAGTAAGGTCACTCACAGTCGGCCCGCATTGCTAACCGCAACACAATCACCACCCGACTGATTCCACACCCGCCATGCAGCAATCACTCCGCGAACGCTTTCACCAGAATCTGCCAGCACGGAGGCCGTCCGATCCGGAGTATGTCACAGAGTTGGTGGATGCCATTCTCCGCGGTGCGCGCGAGGCAATGGCCAGCGACGTGCATCTGCATCCGACTGCCGACCATCTCGAAATGAAATGGCGCGTCGACGGCGTGTTGCAAGCAGTGGCTGAGTTCCCGCTGGAGTTGGCTACCAAAGTGGTCGCGCGATTGAAGGTGCTGGCGGAACTGCTCACCTATCGTACCGACATTCCGCAGGAGGGTCGTCTGTGTGTTGCCGACGACAATGTCGAAACGCGGATCAGCACGTTCCCCACTCTCTTCGGCGAGAAGGTGGTCGCGCGGTTGTTCGTCGGTTCTGGTAATTTTCGCCGGTTGGACGAATTGGGATTGGAGCCGGACATTCTCGCGCGACTGCAGCGTTTGCTCGAACAAACCGGTGGCGTCATTCTGTTCACCGGTCCAGCAGGAAGTGGCAAAACAACGACGATTTATGCCGCCTTGCGAGAAATCGTAGACAAAACCGGCGGCAGCCGCAGTCTTGTAACATTGGAAGACCCAATTGAAGTTGTCGTGCCGGGCGTGGCCCAATCGCAAGTCAACCCGGCCGTTGATTTCAACATGGCCACAGGATTGCGATCGCAATTGCGACAGGACCCGGAAGTGTTGATGGTCGGTGAGATTCGCGATCGCGACACGGCCGAAACAGTTTTTCAAGCCTGCTTGACCGGTCACCTTGTGGTGACCACATTTCACGCGGGCAGCGCGGCAGCGGCCATCAGTCGGTTATGCGACATGGGAATTGAACCCTATTTAATTCGTAGCGGATTGTTGGCCGTCTTATGTCAACGACTCTTGAGAAAGCTCTGTCAGTGCGCGATTGTTTCCACCGAAGTCGATGCGCGAATGGGACTGAACGTTGAACAAGTCCGCCAGCCGGTCGGCTGTGATGACTGCGGTGGAACAGGATATGACGGACGAATGTTATTAACGGAAATGTTGGTTCCGGACGAAGCAGAATTGGGCCGTGCCATTCTCCAACGCAGTGATGCACGGAAACTCCATCAGCGGGCGGTCGAAGGCGGCATGATCGAACAATGGGAAAGAGCGCGGCAGGCAGTCGAGCGCGGCGAAACCAGTCCCGCGGAGGTTTACCGTGTATTGGGGTCACGAGGAAGTGTGTAGCGATTGCATTCAGTGACGGGGCGGCGCTGAATCTTTTGTGACGCGCTGTTGTGAGTTGTGATTGAACCACGAAAAACACGAAACACACGGAAATACTGCAGGAGAAAAGCTGATGTCAATGAGGCAAGCAATAGGAGATCGGTTCTATATCGCACCCTGCCCGTACGACATTTCCTTCTCTTAAATATTTCCGTGTATTCCGTGTATTTCGTGGTTCACTAATTTTTCTTTCCTGAATTAATTTGGCGTAGAGACTCGCAGGATAAAAACGGATGGCATCGTCAACCGAATCATCAAGCGGCACACCGATTTCGCCTGAGCAGTTGATTGCGCTCAACGATGAAATCGCCGCGCTGATTCGGTCCGGCATTCCGCTCGAACTGGGATTGCGGGAATTTGGGGGCGATTCGAGAGGCGGCCTCAGCCGTATCAGTTCGCAACTTTCGGAATGCATGAGTCGTGGCGAATCGTTGCCAGAGGCGCTTGCGGCGGAGGAGAATCGCTTTCCCCGCGCTTATCGCGCGATTGTCGAGGCGGGGCTGAGAGCGGGCAGGTTGCCGGCCGCGTTGGAAGCGGTTTCTTCGTTCACGTGGGAAATGCTCGACTTCCGGCGGGAGCTCGGCCTGGCGGCTTTGTATCCGCTGACTATTTTTGCGTTGGCATACGGCATGTTCCTGCTCTTTCTGGCCGAAATTGTTAGTCGCTATCAGTCGGCATTCGAGACGTTTCGCATACCGCTCACCGGCCTGCTGCAGTTCTTTGTCACGATTCGAGACAGCATGGCAATGTGGGCTTGGATTTTGCCCGTTGTCATCCTGATTGCCATCTGCTGGCTGATGGCAGCGCTGCGCGGCAGCGGCGGATTCAGTGCCTTTCCGTTTGTCGGCGTCAAACATTATCGATTCGCCATGTTTGCTGAACTGCTGGCGGTGCAGATCGAACATTCGATCACATTGCCAGAAGGAATTGTACTCTCGGCCGAGGCGACCGGGTCGCCCGCGATGAAGGAGTCGGCCCGATTACTGGCCGACCATGTCTCGCAGGGGGGAAACATGACGTCGCAGCCGGCCCTCGCCGGTGCGTTTCCACCGTTTTTGCGATGGTTGATGATCGATGGCGAACGGCAGGGAAAACTCAGTCACGCGTTGCGGTTGGCGGCCGAGATGTATCGCCGCCGTGCAACCAACTCTCTTATCTGGTTCAAAACATTGTTCCCGGTGCTGACCGGTCTGTTCATCGGTGGTGGCATCGTGCTGCTTTATGCGCTGGGGTTGTTCATGCCGTTCATCGAAATGCTCGACGGCCTCAGTACCGGTGATATGCGTCCATTGCAGTGAAGATCATTTGGCCGCGGGGCTTGCCCCGTGTGGTTTAAGAGTGGAAGACACGCCACGCAAGCGAGGCGGCTAAATGTGATGCTGTCGTCACGACCTGAAAATTTCCAACCGTGCAAATGAAGTTGTAACTCCATGCCTCGTTTTCGTTACAAAGCAATCGACGCTAACGGCGAATTGACGTCCGGCGAAATTGAAGCCGTCGATGTCGATGAGGCGACTGCGCGATTGGAAGCGGACGGGTCAAAAGTGGAGTCTGTCGTGCCAATTGATGTGTCATCGGATGGTGGAAGGACAACAGAGGAAATCGACTCCGCCGGCCGCAGGGTCGAGCGGATGAAGGTCCGCGATTTTCGCCGTCTGAGCGGACAGCTGGGCGACCTCACCGAAGCGGGGTTGCCGCTGGTGCAGGGGCTTTCGGCGTTGGCTGCTGAGTTACCCTCTTCGCGGTTCCGCCGGGGACTGCGTAGCATTGTCTCACGTTTACAGGCGGGCGGAGAACTCGGTTCGGTCTTGAAGAGCCACGGTGCGCCGGCCGATTTGCAGGCGTTAATTGCCGCCGGCGCGAAGTCGGGACACACCGGCGAGTTGCTCGGCCGCTATGCCGCTCAGGCACGTCAGGTGTCCGACATCAGATTGCGGGCCATCATCGCGTTGACGTATCCGTTGATCATTCTGGTGCTGATGACCGTTTTGTTGGTTGCAATTATGGTTGGGCTTGTCCCGTCGTTCCGAAAGATTTTTGAGGATTTCGGTACGGAACTTCCGGGGATCACCAAACTCGTGATCTTCATTTCCGACGTGCTGGTTAGTCACGGCCTGTGGCTGCTCGCGGCATTGATTCTGATGGCCGGCGCGATCTGGATCGTCGTTGCCTTCGTTCTCGACAAGATGACACGCCGCCAGATCGTTTGCGCGATACCCGTCCTCGGGCGGCTACTGCGATTCAGTGCTCTGGCTCGGTTTTCGCATCTGCTGGCGATCCTGGTTGAAAACGGCGTGCCGCTCCCCGAAGCCCTGGTGCTATCCGGCGATAGTGCCGGTGATGCCGAAATTCAAGCAGCCAGCTGGATGATGGCGTCCGATGTTGAGGCGGGCGAGCCGCTCGATCGTGCTGCTTACAGTATGCCAGCGATGCCGGCCACGCTTGTCGAAGCGATGAAATGGCATCAACAATCCGACGTCTTCGCCGACACGCTTCGAGCTTTGACCGATATTTACGAGACGCGCGCCCATGCGCAAACCGGGCTGATCGCCGTGCTGTGGCAACCCATTGTCGTGGTGACGATGGGGGTTTCGGTCGGGCTGACGGTGATCGCCTTGTTTATGCCGCTGGTCAAACTTCTGAACGACCTGTCCTGATTGGAATAACTTTTCTCCAGACGATTTAGATCGATGTCCTTCTTTTATCAATTCCTAATGGTGTTCGACGTGCTGGGATGGCTGCATCGCGCACGTGCTGCGCGGCAGTCGGCGTTGCTGTCGGTGTTGGCGATTGCTACGGAGAAGCAGTTGCCACTGACGCCGATACTCGACGCCTTTGCCGACGACTCGCGACTGGGGTGGCGTCAGCAGGTGCACGACCTGTCGGATATGCTGCAAGCGGGAACGAGTCTGCCCGACGCGTTGGAAGCGGTTCACGGGCTGCTGCCGCCCGATGTCGTGATGGCTGCCCGAGTCGGTGCCGAATCGGGAACTCTGCCGGCGGCGCTAAAAATAGCAGCCGAACGGCTTGCCCCGCGAGACACGACGACCGTCTCTTCACCGGGATCGATCGTCGTTTACCTGATGTTTGTCACGGTCGTCATGCTGGTGATTGTCTCATTCATTATGTTCTATATCGTTCCGAAGTTCAAAAGGATATTTGAAGACTTTGGTACCGAGATGCCGCCGATGACGATTTTTGTCATCGACGCATCTCACTTCGCCGCAACTTTCGGCTTGATACTGATTCCCTTCATTTTCGCTGTCATGTGGGTCGCAATGGTCTATGCGGTTGCCGCCGGACGTCCGACGGTCCCGATGAGCGGGCCGTTCAAACTGCTGACGATCATGGTGCCGCGAATTGCAACGGGTGGGGTGCTGCGCAGTTTGAGCATCGCGGTAGGTGCTGGTCGTCCGCTGATTGGCGCGCTTTCGACGATGGCCGGCGTGCATCCGGCGTCGGCCATTCGGCGGCGCATTGCCGGCGTTGCCAACGAGGTGGAACAGGGACACAACTGCTGGCAGGCCATGTTGGCATCCGGACTGATTACCCGCCGCGAGACTGCGTTGCTTTCGGCGGCGGAGCGAGCGGGAAATCTCGATTGGGCATTGCGTCGCACGGCCGACAACGTCGATAGTCGCATCTCTTTCCGCTTCAATGCGTTGGTCGAATTCATACGTCCCGTCCTGATGCTGCTCTATGCAGGCGTCGTCGGAACGGTTGTGGTCGGCTTATTTATGCCGTTAGTCAAGCTTCTCAACGACCTGTCGTAGGGCCGGAACAATCAGAATGCATTGTCAAAACTTAAATCGAAAAACATGCCGCTGCGTGCGGCGAGGTACGACGACCGTCGAAGTCGTTGTTGCTGGAATTCTGCTGGGAACGGTGATGAGCATCGCGGTCCCGGCTCTCAGCTGGGTGGTTCACGAGCGGCGCGCTGCCGACCGACGGCAACAGGCGACGTTGGAAATTGAGAATCTGATGGAGGAATTCACCGCCCGTGGTTGGGATGAAATCACGCAGGAAACGGCAACGAAACTCGAACTGTCCGAACACGTCGCACAGCAACTGCCCGAATCGTCCTTGAGTTGCACCGTCGATTCAAAACCCAATGAAACTGATGCGAAGCGAATTCACATTGAGATGGCGTGGTCGAATCGCAAAGGGCAGACACTCGCCCCGGTACGATTGACGACATGGGTGTATCGCCCGGGGAGGCCGCAATGACCAAGCGAAGCGGGAAGCGACTGCCTCAATCGGACTGTCGGCGCGGCGTGGCATCACTGATCGAAGTCATCGTGATGATGAGTGTCGGGATGGTGATGCTGGGCATCGCGATGACGACAATCCACCTGTTGCTGAGAGCCGAACGGCATTCCACACAGGCCGTCTGGCATAACATGACCGTTACGCGGCTGTCGCGCGTGTTGCGAGATGACGTTCACGCGGTCCGGAATGCTTCCGTCAAAGCCGACGACGATAACGGTCCGGCCACTCTCACTTTGACATTCCTCGACGCTCGCCGGATCGTCTACACCATTGAAGAGCACGAATTGAAACGAGTTGAATCGGTCGGGGAGACAGTCGAACGCCGCAATTCATTTTTCTTACCCGTTGGTTCATCGCTTCAATTTGAGCAACTCGCGGGGCCGCCGTCAGTGGTGCGACTGGTGATCCAGCGGGCACCGCTCGCCTCAGGGACGGCAAAGCAAACGAAACCATCAACCGGCGAATCGCCCAGCCGACGAACGTTGACAATGGAATCAGTCATCGGTCGGGATCACCGATTCGAGAGGGCGAACTGAGATGAAAAGCTATCGTAAAGAGACAAACAACGCACCGGCAATTAATCGTCGCCGCGGATCGGTGATGGTTGCCGCGGCCATCTGTTTGTTACTTGCGACCCTGCTGTTGGCCTCGGCGCTGAAGCTGGCAAATACCGGCCGTAAGCAAGTCCGTCGGGACCAGTTGCAACTGCAAGCGAACTGGCTGGCCGAGGCCGGGTTGGAGCGGGCAGCGTCCCGGTTGGAGTCCGAAGCCGGCTATCAGGGTGAAACCTGGAAAATCGTGGCGGACGAATTGGACGGCCAACATACAGGGGAAGTTCTCATTAAAGTTAGTCCGGAGAAAGATGTCGAAGATTCGTGGGTCGTCATCGTCGAAGCCCGTTATCCCGCCGGCGCAACACTTTCAGCCACGAAAACCCGCCGGTCAACAGTTTCAATCGAGACCGAGTGACAAAATACAGTCAGGCGAACGCGGGGGCGTCAGCCGCATGTTGCAATCGAAACAGCGTTACGCAATATTTTTCCAACGAGGTGTCACAAGATGAAAACAACCAAAACAGCTTCACGACGGATTAGGGGCCGGAATTCCGCCCGTCGTTCGCGCTGTGGCTTCACACTGATCGAACTGTTGGTCGTGATTGCGATCATTGCCATCCTCATTGCGCTGTTGCTGCCGGCGGTGCAGCAGGCCCGGGAAGCGGCCAGACGTTCTTCCTGCAAGAACAACCTGATGCAACTCAGCCTGGCTTTGTTGAACTTCGACATGCAGTACGAACATCTGCCGTCCGGAACAATCAACGAGGCCGGCCCGATCCGCAGTGAGCCGATCGGAAATCACGCCAGTTGGATCGTGCAGATTCTACCCCACATCGATCAGATGGCTGCGTACCAGCAGTACGATTCGTCTGTCGGCGTTTACGATCCAAAGAATGCGAAAGTTCGCGCGTTAACAATCAGCGTGCTGAATTGCCCATCCAGTCCTGCACCGTCCGTCAGCACAACCGCCGCGGGTGCGATGGTGGGACAGACCACATACGCCGGTTGCTACCACGACAGCGAAGTTCCGATCGACGTGAACAACAACGGCGTACTGTTCCTCAACAGCAAGATTCGGTTCGAAGATGTGACGGACGGTGTGTCGAACACGATCTTCATTGGTGAAAAATTTGCCGACGCAACCAGTCTCGGCTGGATGTCGGGGACACGTGCCACTTTGCGGAATTCCACGAGCATCAACATGAATCGGCCGGCAGGATTCGGGGGACCACCGCCGATTCCCGTCACCCCTCCGGAAGGTGAACCCGGACAGGCACAGAATCCGCTGTTGCAGGTCGGCGGATTCGGCAGCTACCACACCGGCGGCTGTCATTTCGCCCTCGGCGATGGTTCGGTCCGTTTCATCAGCGAGAACATTGCCCCCGCCATACTGATGCAACTAGGCAACCGGGCCGACGGTCAGCTGATGCAGGAGTATTGAAAATCAAGGAAATGGGTTAGCGGGTTTGGAAGAAGCATCGCACCGTCCGATCAAGCCATTTACCAACACATCTCTGTCCCGTCATGTCGCCGAATGACGAAAGTGAAGTCGGGCTTGTTCGGTATCGGGCTGCCAATGCTTGGAAACAAGTGAAGCCATGTGTTGCCAAGCGGGGTGATACAAGATGAAGGCAACGCGAATAAATTCACGACGGTTTTCCGGTCAAGTTTCCGCCTGCCGGACGTGCCGCGGCTTCACACTGATCGAACTGTTGGTCGTGATTGCGATCATTGCCATCCTCATTGCGCTGTTGCTGCCGGCAGTACAGCAGGCCCGGGAAGCGGCCAGGCGTTCTTCCTGCAAGAACAACCTGATGCAACTGAGCCTGGCCGTACTGAACTTTGAAATGCAGTTTGGTCATCTGCCGTCTGGAACGATCAACGAGGCTGGCCCAATTCGCAGCGAGCCGATTGGGAATCACGCCAGTTGGATCGTGCAGATTCTGCCCCACATCGATCAGGTTAACGCGTTCCAGCAATATGATTCGTCGGTTGGTGTTTACGATCCGAAAAATGCCGCAGTCCGCGCGCTAACAATCCCCGTGCTGATTTGCCCGTCAAGTGGTGCGCCTGCCGTGACATCGGCGACCGGTTCCATCGTCGGGCAGACCACTTACGCAGGCTGCTACCACGATAGCGAAGTTCCGATCGACGTGAACAACAACGGTGTGCTGTTCCTCAACAGCAAGATTCGGTTCGAGGACGTGACGGACGGGGTGTCGAACACGATCTTCATCGGTGAGAAATTTGCCGGCGCAAGCAGTCTCGGCTGGATGTCGGGGACGCGTGCCACTTTGAGGAATTCCACGAGCATCAACATGAATCGGCCCGCGCAGTTCGGGGGGCCGTCACCAATTCCAATGCCACCTGGGGGAGAGGAACCCGGACAGGCGCAGAATCCGCTGTTGCAGGTGGGGGGATTCGGCAGCTACCACAGCGGGATTTGTCAATTCGCCCTTGGCGATGGTTCGGTCCGTATCATCGGCGAGAACATCGCCCCCGCCGTACTGATACAGCTCGGCAACCGGGCCGACGGTCAATTGATGGGTGAGTATTGATTGCGACGCGAGTTGAAAACACGAGTGGCGGGGTGTAAGCGAAGCGTCGCCCGTCCGGTTGCTTCAATTCCTTTGCGAAACTCCGCCTCATCCCCCGACACGGGCTGTCGCACTCTCACCAATCATCAACTACTTCTCGCCGGCGAGTGCTTCAGCAATGTTTTTGGCATGGTCGCGAACGCGGCGGTAGGAATTCAGCGTCGAGGTGTAAGCCAGATTGATGTACGGCGGCATCCGCTCTTCGCTGAGCGCCTCAAGATGTTCGTCGCGGAGTTTCTTCACCAGATGCGTTACCTCCGCTCCCATCGAGTTGGCCTTGGTAATCACCTCCGGCTGTCGTTCCCGCATACCCGAGTTGACCAGTTCGAGATAGTCGTTGACCATCTCGTGCAGCTGCATTACGTCCTGCAAATGGCGTGCATCGAGCTTGTGGCCCTGGTTCCTCAGTTTCAGATGAAACTTCAGAATACTGGTGATGTAGTCGCTGATCGACTCGTATTCATCGGCCATTCGAAGTTGACGACGGCCTTCGGCCACAATTGTGTGCGGCACGTTGCCCGAGAGCAGGTTCGTCATGAAGGACGCAATTTCATCCTGCACATTGTCGAGCACCTCTTCGCGGTGAAACAGCTTTTTCCGAAGTTGTGGGTCGGGTTCGTCCTGCCCGATCAACTCTTTCAGCCAAGCCATCATCTTACTGCAACCTTCGGCCATCCGTAGCAATTCCACCCGCGACTGTTCGATCGCAATCGCCGGTGTCTCCAGCACGCGGAGATCGAGACTCGTCAAGTGTGGCGTCTCCTTGTGCGGCTTCTCGCGGACGGACCACTTCAGGAATCTCGCCATAAAACCGACCAGCGGCAAGAACACAATTGTGTTGATGACGTTGAATCCTGTGTGGGTGGCCGCGATGGCTTTCGTCACCTCAACATTGCCGGTTGCCGGATCGATGCCACCCATCCAGGTCACAACTTGTTTGACGCAGGGGATGTACAGTTGGAACAACGCCGTAACCACAGCCACCCCAATCAGATTGAAGATCACGTGAAAATAGGCGGCCCGTTTGGCATTCGTAGTCGCGCCCAGAGAGGCGAGTAACGCGGTGATTGTTGTGCCAATGTTCTCACCAAGTACCAATGCGGCGGCCGTTTCAAACGGTATCACACCGATCTGCGCCAAGGTGATGGTGATCCCCAGTGTCGCCGACGACGACTGCACGATGAATGTCAATACGCAACCCACTGCGGCGCATTTCAACACGCCGGGATAGGTGTCGGCAGAGAACGATGCGAAATAGGCTTCAAAGTCGGGCAAACTCTTGACCATGCTGAAGCCATCCTTCATCACTTCCAGGCCGAGGAACACCAGGCCCAGTCCCATGCCGAACATTGAAATGAAGCGGATGCGGTCACTGCGAGAAAACAGATAACCGAAAATACAGATACCGGCAATTGGCAGCCCGTATTTGCCGATCTTTAGCGCAATCACCCAACCGGTAATCGTCGTGCCGATGTTTGCTCCCATGATCACGCCAATTGCCTGCGAGAGCTGCATGAAGCCGCTGTTAACGAAGCCGACAACCATGACCGTGGTGATGGAACTCGACTGCACCACCGTGGTCGCAAATGCACCGGCGCCGACTGCCAGAAAGCGATTGTCGGTGACGAAGGCGATTATCCGCCGCAGGCCATCGCCGGCCACTGCCTGCAAGCCGTCCGACATGCTCTTCATGCCATACAGAAAAATGCCCAGACCACCAATGACGGTGCATGCAAGCGTCCAGTAGTTCGCTTTCCACACGGTTGCCGTGAACTTGCTGCTGATGACGTTTCCAGTCTCGTCGGTTGCATCGATGATGATCTCGGCCTTGCCGACCTTCTTCCAATCCAGGACGAGTGCATCCCCCTCAATGGTCGCTGCAACGTACTTCTCTTTCGTGTTGTGACTCACCGTCAGAATTGGCGTTTCACCGTTCTCACTCTCAAAGAGCGATTTCAAACCGATTCGCGTCTGAGGCGACCCGAAATACGCCTTCTGATCCGGAATCCATTTGACGATTTGCCGGCCTGTGGAATCCTCGCCGCTGCGATCCAGATTCTCGTCGGCCGATCGAGTCGTCTGCACGGGGTCGGTTTCTGACTGACCAGCACCCGAGGCAATTCCGCCCCTGCCGATCGCTACGGCAATCATCGCGCCCACGCACAGGCAGTAGAACAGGCGACGGCGTCCGTTCGGTGCTGATTCGCGACCTGCGATGTCGTAGTTTGGGGAACTGGAATTCATGGAAACTCTCATGGGAAGGCCCGAGACAACAGTTGAAAACGAAAACAAGAGTCCGGCGATCCGTCGCTTGATGGACGCGTTGAACACTGACGGCCGGGCCGCTGCTGGTGTCGACCCCGAAGAGGCGTTTCAATTCCGCAGCACAGATCGAGGAGTCGTGCGGGTGATCGGCCGTCAACCTGCTCCCAATGCGATCTTCGCGTCGAAGAGGCGGCATTCTGGCGGAATCGTCCGGCAGCCGCAACTCCCCGGATTGGATCGAAGCGGCAGAATGTCAAACTGGATCAAGCCCTCGTTGGCATTGCGGAAATTCGGCCGAGAATTAACGTCAGGAACGTCGGCTGGAACGGCAGATGGCGAACACAGCAGCCCCGACCAGCGCCACTAATATGATCACATCAAGGGTGTAACTCGGTGCCGGGGGCAGATTGCCGGAGTCTTGCCCGTCCGCCTCATTCTGCGCCAAGGCGATGGTTGCCGAGCCGACCGAGATCGCCCCCACAATCACTGTCCAACCCGTCCGCACCAGCCGCGATTTCCAACGATCGTTCATCAAGTCGACTTTCAATTCCAAGAAATCCGCCAATCGCTGCCACAATTGCCGAAACGCCTGGCTCGGCTAAGTTGTCGGCCCAACCAGAATACCCATTCCGCAGCAGAAATGGAAAGGTGGACTCCTGGTGGGATGAATTGGAGACACTGCAGAAAACAGTCCGCGCCGGCAATCCCCTACCCTACAGACATTCTGCCAGAGGAACCAAAACAAATGCAAGCGATGCCCGTTTCTGTTTGGTTGCATTGGAGAGATCACAGGGCAAGCACCGGCTCTGCTGTTTCCGGACCACGAGTGGGATCGATTCGACCGCGAATTTCCTGCCCGCCGTAGACGGAACCAATAACGGTGAGAACCACGGATGGGCACGGATAGAACCGTATAATCAACATCAAACGAGTTGGGAGTGCGTGAAGGAATTCGAATGCGACTTTTTTTCTTTTTTATTGGCGTAATTCGCGGTCACTCTTTATCGATGAAGTCAGAGTTCCTATCGTGCGTCCGCTCTGACTAAAGAAACTCCGCGATCGGCTGTTTGAGACGGCAGTAGTCGGCGCTGGGGAATGTGACGGTCTTCCAACTTTGGGATCGCGACCGCATCTGCTCGGCGTAGTCGTCGGCCCAGACCCCGTAGAACGCATACGTGCGGTCGCGAAACTCGAAGCAGGAATCGAACTGGTCGCGCCAACGGGGACTGACCACGTCGTATGGGACGACGAAATTGTACCACACGTAACGCCGTCGTCAGCGTCCTGTAGGTGGCCGCGTAGCTCGTAACAGAACCTGCGGTTCTTGACACTTGCCCCCTTGTCAATGGGAGTCACGTACACTCCCATCCGCTGGCCGCCCGGCGACGTGCCGCCAAACACATCGGCCAGCAAGGCACGGGCGTCCTCATAAGTGATCGCATCAGGGTCGCTGGCCAACTCCAAAATGGCGTGTCGTCGGGCCGACAGCCGCTTGGCCCGCCGCGTCGCTTCCTCGTGGGTCAGGTGCCCGTCCAACTTCCGTTGGACGGTGGCCAGCTTGTCGGCCAACTTGTCATGTTGAGACTTGATGTCGTGCAGTTCGGCGTCGCCCTCAGTCTCGGAAATCAGTTCCTTGCGGATCAACCGCACAATACGCTGCCGCTCGCCGGCCAGCTTCGCTACTTGTCGTGTCACCCGCCCCTCGGTCTCCCGCAGTTTGGTCGGGTGCTTCGGTGCGGCGTCTTCAACCGCCCGTGCAAGTGCCACAGGGTTCCCAATCAGGTCCAGCAGGTGCCCGATTACAGTCCGCTCCACGGCTTCCGCCTGCACCCTCGGTCGCGGCCGTAGGGGGCAATGCTCTGCACCACCATTGCGACGGTGTCGGTAGCATTGCATACCGTTGCGGTTTGTCTGCCCCGTCATCGCGTAGCCGCATTCCGCACAAAACAGCATCCGGCTCAACATATATCGGTTCTTGATTTCGCCGTGCGTATACGTCCGATTTGCCGTCGCCTTCTTACGGATCGCCGCGATCACCTCGGGTTCCAACAATGGCGGCACTTTCGTCTCCACTTTCGTCGCAATGTCAAGGTCCGGTACTGTGAATGTCTGCAACCACACCGGGCCACAGCGATGGTTGATGGTCTTGTGCAGATACGAATGGTTGATGCCGTACTCGGCAGCCATCGCACTCATGGACTCACCCGCCAAGTACCGCGTGGCTATGTCGCAGATCATTGACGCCTTGTCCGCATCGACGCCCCACTTCTCGGCCTTGGCGTCAAACGTACGGCCAAACGGCAACTTTCCACTGGCCGGCACACCACGCCGGGCTCGGTGGATGCGGGCTCCGCCACGTAGGGAGTTCGCAGGTTTCTGAGGTACTCCTCGAACGCGACATCGTAATGATTCGTCCGCTTGGCCATCGCGACCTCCCCCGCAGAGTGTCATCCCCGGTGTACGGCTGATTTTAGCCAATCAATCGCGATGAACGCAAACCCACCTGCTCTTTGGGCCGTTGCAGCGCCGTGCGATGTTGTGAAGAACTGTTTGTTTTGACGCAAAGGCGCGGAGATGCAAAGTACCGTAAAGCAGGAAAAACTGTCGGCGCACCGAGCAAGTCGTCGTTCTCCGGGGGGGCAAAATGGCTTACCAGGAAATACACGAAAAAGAACGAGCAGAGCACGTGTTGGAAATGAGATTCTCAGGCGACGAAACAGTCTCAGAATTGAGTTCTGAGTGTATTGTTAACCGGTCGACGAACCTCTTTTCCTTTCGTGTGTTCCGTGTATTTCGTGGTTACCTCTGCGAGAAATGCGGGCTGGCACTGCTGCTGCCAAACTCTGTTGGCTCGCCATCTGCCCGTCTCTTGAGGCATGACAATTCAAGCAGATGCTCCGAGATGGTGATTCGGAAACCAGGAAGGCAGGAGAAAAGTGCTTTTGCAAGTTCCTGCTTTCCTGATGACTCAATCCGTCAAATCAATGAAAACAAGAACCACGGATCACGTATCCGCGTCGAACCGATGAGTCGGCACGGGGCGGCCGGGGCGGAAGCTTTGCGTTTGTCGGTACACGGCGGTCGCATTCCGGCGGTGACAGCATGCCTCGATCACAGTTTTCACGGCTTCTTCCAGCAACACGGGATCGCAGGCGACGCGGGCGTTGACGATCAGGTCGAATTCGTTCACATCGCAATTCGAGGGCAGCGAAAGCTCCGGTTCGCTGTCACTACTGATCAGATTAGCGACACCAAAAAAACCTTCCCACAGGCCGATGACTTTCAGGTGTGCGGTCTCGGCATCCTGCTCGGCCAGCTTCTCGCGCAATTCCCGCACGACGTCGAGCAGTAGCTCATCGAGCGAAAATGTCTCCGGCGATGCAATCCGCACGCTACTGTTCAGCCAACCCAGTTCGGCTTCCCCTTCCGCGTAAATGTCGTAGTCGATGTCGAGCACACGGCGGCCGAAATCGCCATCCTGCTCCAACAGTTCGATCAGCGCATCGAACCCGTCGCCGCTGCGGGCCGAGATGCGCAGGATCGGCACGTCGGGATGATGTTCGCCGACCAGTGCGACCAATTCATCAACCTCTTGCGGTTCTAACTCATCGATGCGATTGACGAGAATCGCGTCGGCCTCTTCGAGTTGCTTTGTCAGAATGTAAGCCGCCTTCGGAGAAAATCCGGCCCGTTTTTCGTTGCGCAGAATCCGCCGTCCGTGGCTCGGTTTGAGAATGACCGAATAAGGGGCGATGCTGAATTCCGCATCGAACAATCGCTTGATCGGCTGAATGACGGTCGCGACCAGATCGGTGCAACTGCCGACCGGTTCGGCCAGAATGACATCGGGACGCTCGTCGGCCGACAACTGTTTCATCGTTTCCATCAACTCGTCGAAGTTGCAGCAGAAACAGGCCCCGGCCACTTCTCCCACGTCGAAACCCTGTCCGCGAAGCGTGTTGGTATCGACCAGATCGGTCGCCTGATCGTTGGTGACAATGCCGACGTTCAGTCCCTGGCCCTGGTAATGGGCTGCCAATCGGCCGAGAGTCGTTGTCTTGCCGGCACCGAGAAATCCGCCGACCATGATGTATCGAATTCGATGCATGCTGAATTTCCAATATCGAAGAGAGACTCACGTGTCTTGTGCTGTTTTTGTCATCAGGCTTGCAGCAATCAATGTCCGGTGTTGCTGCCATTGTACTGGATGGGGAATGCGGACGCCTGTCACTCGCGGTCGAACGCCAGGGAATTGCCGTGCAATAGACTTGGGGACCACCCAATGTGCTACAATCGCCACACGCTCTCGGTGTTGAAACGAATTGGACGACAGGTCTCATCGGAAAGAATTCGAATGCGACGACAACTGGCCATCTCGTGGCGGTACGATCAGTTTAGAACTCGCAATGTGCGAGGTCTGATTTGCGGCTTGGTCTGTTTCGCACTGTCGGCTGTGTCCTGTCCCGCCGCCGATCAGGCTCCGTCTCCTGCTGTGAATATATCTGTCGCGATCGACTATCTGCGCGACGTGAAGCCGATTTTCGCCCGCCGCTGTTTTTCCTGCCACGGACCGATTCAGCAAAAATCGGGGCTGCGACTCGATACGGCCGCTGCCATGCGCAAGGGAGGAGAAAGCGGCCCTGCGATCACCGTCGGCAAACCGGGCGACAGCGATCTGTTGTCCTACGTTCGCAGCGATTCCGATTTTCGTATGCCGCCCGAAGGCGAAGGCACGCCGCTGACCGCCGAGGAAATCGACATCCTCACGCGATGGATTGCCCAGGGAGCGAAAGCGCCGGCCGACGAAAAGCCGCGCGCCGATCCGCGCAACTATTGGTCGTATCAATTGCCGCAGCGGGTCGCGCTGCCCGTGCCGAAGAGACCCCAATGGTCGCAACATCCCGTCGATCGGTTCATCGCAGCCCAGCACGATGCGCGCGGCCTTGCACCGCGTCCACAAGCGCCGCCGGCCGTCCTGTTGCGGCGACTGTATCTCGATCTGATTGGATTGCCGCCCACGCGCGTCGAACTTCATCACTTTTTCAAAGACCCGTCGGAAGAGAATTGGAAGAAGACGGTCGATGATCTGCTCAGTCGCCCGGAGTACGGCGAACGCTGGGGCCGCCATTGGATGGACGTCTGGCGGTACAGCGACTGGTACGGCAGTCGCGCGATCAACGAAATCCGTTACAGCCAACGGCACATCTGGCGGTGGCGCGACTGGATTGTCGAATCGCTCAACGAAGACAAAGGTTACGATCAGATGATCGTCGAGATGATCGCCGGAGACGAGCTGGCGCCCGCCGATCCGAAGGTGTTGCGAGCCACTGGGTTTCTCGGCCGCAACTGGTACAAGTTCGACCGCAACGTCTGGATGTTTGAGACGGTCGAGAAGACGAGTCAGGCTTTTCTGGGGTTAACGCTGAAGTGCTGCCGCTGTCACGATCACAAATTCGACCCGATCGAGCAACAGGACTATTACCGGTTCCGCGCGTTCTTCGAACCGCACGACGTCCGCACCGATCGGCTGTCGTTAACAGCCGGCACCGAGAAGGATGCAACGCTCGGCCAGGTTCTGAAGGAAGGCGTCGCCCGGGTGTACGACAAGCAGCCCGACGTGCCGACCTACCGCTTCATTCGCGGCGATGCCCGCTATCCCGACAAAGACAATCCGCTCGCCCCCGGTGTTCCCGCCGCGCTGGGCAACGCCGACGTGAAGATCGACAGCATCAAGCTGCCAGCTGCAGCTTTCTATCCAGCACTGCGGCCCAAGCTTACTGAAGGACAACTCGCGCAATCCTCGGCCAAAGTGAAGGCGGCCGATGAGGCCATCGCCGCTGCGAAACAGAAAGTGGAATTGGCACGAGTCAAACTTGCCGCAGTGAAACGTACGACCACCCAGGGGAAGGCGACTGCGGAACCGGATATCTTTTTGGCCGACGATTTTGCGGAAGCCCGTCCCACAATCTGGAAGCCGATCAGCGGCCAATGGGTCTACGAGAACGGCCACCTGATCGAAAAGCAGGTGACGTCGTTTGCGACGATGGTCACGCTTAATAATCATCCGCGCGATTTTCGGGCGCGCGTTCGTTATCGCGCATTGAAGCCCGGCAGCTACCGTTCCATTGGGTTCAGTTTCGACTACGTCAACGGCGGCCAATCCCAAGACGTTTACACCGCCACCGGTGATGCAAAGCAATCGATCCAGGCATTCCACCGCGATGGCGGCAAACAGGTCTACCCGAAAGCGGGGATCGTACCGGTCCAATTGAAGGTGGGCGAAGAGGCGACAATCGAAGTGGCCGTCCGCGGTGGGAACCTCAAAATATGGCTCAATGGCGAACTCAAACTCGACTACGCAATGCCGCTTGCGCGTCGAGACGGCAAGTTCGCCCTCTGGGTTCACAACGGGTCGGCAGAGTTTCTCGAAGTCGAAATTCGTGGCTTTGCCGAAACGCTGGCGGAACTCCAGCGCGTTGTTGCCACCGCCGTCGATCTGGTGGCCGTCGAAGAGGCACAACTCAAGACCGCACAGGCCCAGCACACGGCACTCGTTGCGAGGATTGCTGCAGAACGGGCCAAGTACGCGATACCGGCCGATCCCGCAGCCGGAGATTTGGCGCTGGCGGCCAGCCGTGCCGAACGGCAAGTGGCGGTTACAATCGCCGAGCACGAGTTGTTGCAGGCCGAGCAGTTGCTGGCTCAATCTGCGCCGGCGGCCGACAGCAAGCAACAGAAGTCGCCAGCCGTCCTCAAACAGCGCGACGCGGCGGCAATGAAACTTGCAGCGGCACGTGCTGCGGCCGAGAAGCCCGACGGGAAATATGCTCCGCTCGGTGAACAATTTCCCCGCGAAAGTACCGGGCGGCGGCTGGCGTTGGCGCGGTGGATTGCCAACGAGAAGAACCCGCGCACCGCCCGCATTGCCGTCAACCACATCTGGATGCGGCACTTCGGTTCACCCATCGTTTCCACGGTTGCAAACTTTGGCTTGAACGGCCGGAAGCCGACACATCCGGCGCTATTGGATTGGCTGGCTGTCGAGCTGATGGACAACGGTTGGAGCATGAAGCATTTGCATCGGCTGCTGGTAACCTCCCGGACCTATCGAATGGTCACGTCCGACGGCGGACTCGAAAACCCGAATCGCAAACTCGACAGGGAAAACGTTTACCTGTGGCGGATGAATTCCCGACGGATGGAAGCCGAGGTGGTCCGCGACAGTGTTCTCGCAACCACCGGCAGTCTCGACCGTACACGCGGCGGCCCCGAGATTGACGAGAAGAAAGGGCAGGACGTCTTTCGCCGCAGCATGTACTTCCGCAATACGCCCAACGAGAAAATGCCGTTTCTTGAAATTTTCGACGTCGCCAATCCCAACGCCTGTTACCGGCGCATTGAAAGCGTTGTTCCACATCAAGCGTTGGCGCTCGGAAATAGCAGCCTGTCGCTTGGCCAATCGCGGTTGTTGGCGGAAACTCTCACAAAGGAAGTTGGTGAGACAGCAGACGAATCTACGAACCGGAAGTTTATCACCATCGCCTTCGAGCAGATTTTGAGCCGCCCGCCTGCGCAATCAGAAATCGCGGCGTGCGAAGCGTTCCTCACCAAACACGCGGCATTGGTGCAACAACAGAAACGAAATGCGTTCCCGGCATCCGGAAAAGGTGTGCGGGCCGCATCGAGCGATCCGCATCAACGCGCCCGCGAAAACCTCGTCCACGTTTTGTTCAGCCACAACGATTTTGTCACCATTCGCTAAGACCATACTATGACTCACGCATCTCACAGTTGCGGTCGCATCAGCCGTCGTAATTTCCTTGCCGACAGCGGCATGGGCTTCACGGGGTTGGCGCTGGGGGCGATGTTGAACCGGGACGGCATTGCCCGCGGCGCTGAATCGGCTGCGTGGTCGCCACCTGCCGGACTACCGCATTTCGCGCCGAAGGCCAAAAGCGTCATCTGGTACTTCATGCTCGGCGGCACCAGCCACATGGAGAGCTTTGATCCCAAGCCGGCGCTGAATAAATTCGCCGGCAAGTCAATCGATACCTCTCCGTTCAAGTCGGCGATTCTCGATTCGCCGTTTTACCGAAAAAACGTCCGCGATTTCGCCGGCGTCCCACGGAAGCTGATGGGAACGCTGTATCCACTGCAAGTCGGTTATCGCAAGCGCGGAGAAAGCGGCATCGAAGTCAGCGACTGGTGGCCGCACGTGGGCGACTGCATCGACGACATTTCCGTCATTCGCTCGACGTGGACCACCGACAACGATCACGCCGCCCAGCTTCAGTTTCACACCGGCCGGCATATCTTCGACGGTTTCTATCCATCGATCGGCTCGTGGGTGAATTATGGGCTTGGCTCGTTGAGCGACAACCTGCCGCAATTTGTGGTGATGGGAACGCCGCCGGGCGATTGCTGCGGCGGTGTCGGCGCGCACGACGGCAGTTACCTCGGACCCGAACATTCCGGCGTGCGGATGAGCGTCAACCCCTCGAATCCGCTGCCGTTCGGAACGCCGGGCAATACGGTCTCCATCGAGGAGCGCCGCAGCCAACTCGATTTACTGGCGGAGCTAAACACCATCGCCGGCGTCGAGTATCCCGACGATGCGGCGATGCGCGCACGCATCAAGTCGTACGAACTGGCCTTCAACATGCAGATGGCCGTTCCGGAAGTCGTCAAGCTCAGCGACGAAACCGCGGCGACGCAGGAACTGTACGGGTTGAAGAATGCGGCGACGCGAACCGTCGGCCGGCAGAGTCTGGTCGCCCGCCGACTGGTCGAGCGCGGCGTGCGGTTTATTCAGATTTACGACAATGGCTGGGACGCGCACAGCAAACTCAAACAGAATCACTCGACACGCACCAAGGCGGTCGATCAACCAATTGGCGGCTTACTCAAAGACCTCAAACAACGCGGTCTGCTCGATGAAACGCTGGTGGTGTGGGGGACCGAATTCGGCCGCACGCCCGGTTCAGAACGCGCCGACGGCCGCGATCATCACCCCTACGGTTTTTCGGTCTGGATGGCGGGCGGCGGCATCAAAGGGGGCGTGGCCCACGGCGCGACCGACGAAGTCGGCTTCCACGCCGTCGAAGACCGCCACTACGTCACCGACCTGCACGCAACCGTCCTGCACCAACTCGGCCTCGACCCCCACAATCTGGAAGTCCCCGGTCAAAAACGGCTGGAGATTGATTTTGGTGAGCCGATTAAGCAGGTGATTGCGTAGCGAATCTACGACCGCTCACCCTGCGCTTGACACCCCTCCCCGTCAATCGCATCACGGCAGTTCCTCACCGCGCAAGTGCGTGTCGAGGAACTCATAAGTTCGTCTTCGCGCCGCCGGTGGGAAGTCGTGCTTCGATTCCGGATAGACCGCCTGTAGCGCATCGACCCGGCCAAACAGTTTGTAGATTGGTGCGGCCGATTGCATGACGTCGCGCACGCCGCTGACGTTGAAGTCGCGGTCGTGGGTTGCGGCGGATGCCAGGAACGCTCGTGGCGCAAAGGCGGCAACGATCTCGCTGAAGTCGAACGGCAGACGGTCGGCGTCGTTTTTGTAGACCGACGCGATGCGCGGTATATAGCGAGGGCCGGTCCAACTTGGCACGTCGTCCTTGTGGAACCGTGAGAAGCCGCAACTGGAGACGATGACTTTCAGGCGCGGCTCGAAGGCGGCGGTGAACATGGCGTTGTGTCCGCCGAGCGAATGCCCGATGACGCCGATGCGCTCGCCGTCCACTTCAGGCAACGATTGCAGCAGATCGACCGCGCGGATGTTGTCCCAAATCGCCTTCATGCTGCCGCTGTTGTACTCGGGGTTCGCGGCGAAGTCGTACTTGTGTTCGCCCAGCGAAGGGTAATCGGGAACAAGCACCACGTAACCGCGCTCTGCCAGTTCCCGCGCGTAGTGCATGTTCTTTGAACCCGTCAGCCCGACCGGTTCGTCCTTCCCCGCCTGCACCGTCTGATGCAGACAAAGCACGGCCGGCAGTTTCTTACTCTCACTTCCAGCGGGGACGAACAACCACGCTGGCACACGATCGTACGGGTCGCTTTGAAAACTGATCTTCTGCCACATCAACTCGCCGATGCTTCGCTTTTCGCTTGTCTTCACATCGAGTGGCACCCGCGTGGTTGCACCGGGTAATCGCCCCATCACCAGTTGCAGATTGTCGAGAATGTGTTGCCGACGCTTCGCCCAATCGGCGGGTGTTCGCACGGCGTGTTTCCGGCCGTCACTGTCGAGGCGATACGACAGGTCCTGATGTTCCGGGTAGGAAACCGGCTTCTGCGTTGGCTCGAAGCGGCCGATGGGATACCCATGCTTGTAAGAAATCACAAACTGTCCGTGCGTGGTGCGGTAACGGATTTCGCCCTTGCGATCGAAGTCAGTCGGCCCCCGGCGGCGAATCGCCACCGGGCTATCGACCGCGAGATACTTGCCGGCCACCCGAAAAACAATCTCGGTGCGGTTGCCCAGTGAATGTCCGGTGCTCGTGAAAACTTTCCCGTCCAGATCGGCCTTGGTGAGAAAATGCGATTCGACATCGAGCGTTGCCTGCTTCATGTTGGCCACCATCTCGCGGGCATCGGCAAATGGGCAGGTGGTGTCTTCACTGCCATGCACCACAACGATTTTGCACGTCGTTTTCTGTCGTTTCATTGCGGCGAGATGCTGCGGATGGCCGACGAAGCGAATTTCCTGTTCGTCGGCGCTCAAATGATTCTTGCTCTTGGGATCGCGGCTCCAGCGCGCATTCAAACTCGTTCCACCCGGTAAGTTGAAGGCGATGTCGTGACTCAGTTTCTTCATGCCGCACATGTCAATCACGCAGGCAAATGTGCGGGGTGCGAGTTTGTTGGCCATCAACGTGACGTTGCCGCCACCCGAACCGCCGGTTGCGAAGACGCGACCGTCATCGTACGGCAGTCCGCGTTGTTTCAACTCATGGCCCACATACCACAGCGCCCGCAACGCATCGAGCGATTGCAAATAGCCGCAGTCGTACGGTTCGGGATCTTCAACCGATGCCTTGCGGCCGCTTTGCAGGTAATTGACGCAGATGGCAACAACGTTCAATCGCTCGGCCAGCGCAGTGGGACTGGCCGTGCCGGCGCAATTGGTACCGCCCCAATTATGCAGCGTGAGCATCAGCCCGGTTTTTTTGGTCACGTTTAATAATTTGCCGCCGGGATAGTGAATCAGAATCCGCACCCGACGCGGTCCCGGTTTTTGCGGCCACGACTGAGCGGGAATTTCGACCGCCGCATTGGCCATCGGCAGCACGGGCCACGTTTCTTCGGCGAAAAGCGGCGTGCCGTTTACGCCGAGACAAAGCAACGTCAGCGCAGTTCCCAACATCGCGATTTTCCGATGAACCATCAACATGCTTTCTTTGTCGATTGGACTGGATTGATAAGTAACCCGAAGCGTAAGCGAGGATTGCCGTTGATTGGCGCTTCGGCCTCGCTTACGCTTCGGGTTTTGATGCCCAACAGCGATGCCTCAAGAACGAATCTTGTCGCAGCATCCTGCCGCCAACCGACGGGGAATTACGATAACAACTTGACGATTGCGCCCGCTTGATTCGATTCAGATATCCGTAATTGGCCGGCGCTGCGTTCGAGTTTGAACGCGGCCCGCGTGTAACTGAAGTTCTGCTCTAATGCATCTGCGGACAAGGCCCGTGCATCACCCGTGACGCCGCCGGCGATGACTAATCGTTTCGGCGCAACAATCGCCGCCAAATGGGCGACGTCGCCAACGTCACGCAGAATGCCGGGGACGAGAATCCCCATTCGTTGTTTTTCATACGGCTTGTCACTGACATAGCTTGCCAAGCCGCCGACGGTCGCGACGCGATTGATCCGTCGGTCGAGCGCGGCGCTGCATAAGGCCACCAGAGACGCCGGTCCAACGCCGATGATGGCAGTCGTCTTCGGAAGGCCTCCGGCATGTTCGCCGAGCGCGTCGAGTAGCCGACTGACATCCCACACCCATTGCCCCAACAGCGGACGGCCGATCCACATCGACCATTCGGCCGTATTGTGATCGGGTGCGCGGGCAATCGTGTCGCCTGGCTGAGCGGTTGCCCCGGTTGCGCGCAAGTCGGCCGTTACGAGATCCCAGCCCTTGTCGGTCAATTCCGTCGCGAGTTTCGTGTCGGCGGCTTTGCGCCCGTTACCCAGATCGAGCAGCAATGCCAAGCCTTGTGTTTTCCCTTTGGCCGGCCTTCGATTTGCCAGCACGGTGATTCCCGATTCCGGCTGAAACTCAATGCTGACTTCGCCACTTGCCGATCGAGATGTTTTCACCGACATCGGCGTGCGCTTTGGAAGTCCCCCCAAAACGCGCGGCAGCGACTCACGCATCAGCATCTGGTCGGTTTCCCACTGCTCTTCGTGTTGAGGAATCGCTCGCTGCTTGAGCAGTCGCCGTCCCTCGGCGGCGGCGAACATCGGCAGGGTGACAAAACCGTCCGGTCGCGATTCGCCGGGAAAGCAGCGCAGCGCTTCGGCCTCTTCGGTTTTGATCTCCGGTTCGCTGATCGGCTCGCCGTCCCCTTCCCCTTTCAGATGGCGTGTCATCCAGCCGTACATTGCTTCACGCATGGGGCGGCTGTAATCGTGATTCGATTCGAACACGGCTTGTCTCGCATGATCTTCCTTGCCGTACAGCCGAAATACCTTTTGCGCACCCGCCAGCGACTTCTTTGCTTCACCGACCGAGAACTGAAATGCGTCGCGGGTGGCATTGACGAGCATCAGCCCACGCGGGGCAACCAGTGACAACACACCGGCTTCTTCCGTATAGGAAAGAGCCGACGGCGTGACTTCGCACATGCAACATGCCGCGCCGAGATACGCCTGATACGTTCCAACCGAGCAGACGGGGACGACGCACTTCAACCTGTCATCAATTGCGCCGACGTACATCGTCTGATTGCCGCCGCCGCTGGCGCCGGTCACGCCAATTTGATCGGCATTCACTTCCGGCCGGCTCTGTAAGTAGTCAACGGCCCGCATGTTGTCGTACACCTGCAGGCCGGCGAGAGTGAGTCCGCTCGGCCAGAGTGTCGATGCGACCATTTCGCCATGATATTCGCCCAACGGCTTGCCGATGCCCCGTTCGCCGGCACCGAATGCATCGACCATCAATACGAAGAAGCCAAGTTTCGCGAGCCCGATACAACGCGACTGAACGACGGCTTCCTGCTTCGCCTTTCGCCAATGGCCATGCACGCTCAACACGGCGGCGCGGCGGCCATTGCCGTCGGGAATGTAGGCGTTGGCGGTCATCAGCACGCCGGGCCGAGTTTGCAGCGTGAGCTTTTGCACGCGATAGCCGTCGCGTTTGAGTTCACCCAGAATGCGCGGTTCCAGCGAACAGGCGTCCTTGGGAAAGCCTCCCCAGGAACGAATCAACTTTTTTCGCAACGCAAGACGCTGCGTTTCCCATGCTTCGAGCGACGGCGGTGGCGCGTCATCGGCTCGCATTGTTAGGGCCTGCTGCTGCACGAATGACAAAAACTCGCGCGAACGATCGACGGACTTGGCGGCTTGCGGCATCGTTTGATCTCCTGGTGAATGAGTTCACCCAAGTATAAACGCAGGCAACACGATTCGCCACGAGGACCAACTCACACTGCGACGAGAGACGAGCCGCGAGCCATGCGATCACCTGCCCTTCGTCAGCCCCAGAATCTTCAGACTGTCGCGATGAATCAACGCCTCGATCTCCTCGACATTCAGTCGAGGCAATGCGGTCCCTTCCAATTGGTCATTCAGCTTTCGCAGACCGTCGATTGAGGCGTCGATGGTGGTGAAGGGGTAATCGCTACCAAAGAGCAGCTTGTCCCACACGCCGTATTCCTGCACGAGCATCAGCGCGTGATACAACTGAAACGGCCGGTAGTGCAGCGCGCTGACGTCGGCGTACACGTTGGGATGTTTGCGGATGGTGACGACGCATTCCGGTTCGTATGGATGACTGAGATGCGCCATGATGATCTTCACGTCGGGAAATCGTGTCGCAACGCGATCAAGGTGGCGCGGCAACGTGCACTCCAGCGGTGCTTGCGCAATAAATGTGGTGCCGGTATGCAGCAAGACCGGCAGCGACCGTTCGGTGGCGTACTTCCACAGCGGGTCGAGCCGCTCGTCGTCGGGACGAAAGCCGGCATACATCGAGAGCAGCTTGATTCCCTTCAGGCCGAGTTCTTCGTGTCCGTCGCGCAGTTCGTTCTCCCAGCCATCCTGTGTCGGATCGACTGATAAGAAGCCGATGAGCTGGTCGGGATGCGCTGCGACGTAATCGGCCACATAGCGGTCATCGACCCATAAACCGCTCAGCTTCGCCTTGCCGCCAAAGACAATCGTGCAGGTCACATCGGTTGCCGCTGCGCGATAGTCTTCGTATCGCACCGTGAGATCGACTTCCACGCCGGCCCGAGCGCGCTTGGCCTGCAGTCGGAAGTCGTCGGTGAAATGCAGCGGGTACTCCCATGTGTGGCTATGAACATCGACGATCACAATTGTTTCCTCTGCGAGTTGACTGCGCGGGATGTTTCGATAACAACAACCAGTTTACCTTCGTGGGAGAATACACAATAGCTGCGATGCATTGCATCGCAGCTGGAGATCAATGATGAAACGCATTCCTGCTGAGCCACTCAACTATGAATTCAGCCGGCATCTCGAACCGCGCGCAGAAGTCGAGCCGGGTGAGACGATTGTCGTCGAAGCGGAAGACGCCCTTTCCGGGCAGATTCCCACCAACGACGATCGCCGCGACAAATCAAAAATGCCGTACAGCAATCCCGTCGCCGGTCCGATTTTTGTGAAAGGCGCGAAGCCGGGCGATTCGATCGCCGTAACGATTCACGGCATCGTTCCTCGCGACGGGCAGTGCGCCACTTACACGGGGCACCCGAAACGGCTGTGCGAATGGTTGGGGACTGACGTGCCTCACGGTGCACACGTCTGCCCGATTGAAGACGGCACGATTCACTTCAGCGACAAAATCACCATACCCTATGCCCCCATGTTGGGCTGCATTGGAACCGCGCCGGATTGGGGGGTTCCCACCACCGGACCCGCCGGGCCTCACGGCGGGAACATGGACCTCGTCGAAGTCTGCCCCGGCAACACGGTTTTTCTTCCCGTTTTTGTCGATGGAGCTTATCTGTTTCTCGGCGACGCGCATGCGGCGATGGGACATGGCGAGCTCTCTGCCACCGGGCTGGAAATGGCGTCGGAAACGACGATCACCGTCAATCTGATTTCGGGGAAGCGTATCGAAGGCCCACGCATTGAATCGCCAAACGAAATCGTCACCGTCGCCACGGGCAGCCCGATGGAACGCGCCATTGCCGAAGCGTATGCCCGGCTCATTTTGTGGATGGAAGAAGATTTTGGTTGGAATCGGTGGAAAGCTTACGACATCCTGACACACGTTGGGCGTATTTCGGTCGGCTATTACGGCTGCGGCAGCGTTGGCACGAAAATTGAGAAGCGTTACGCCGAGACCGCACTCGGTTAGCCGCGTGCGGAACAATACTGTCGTAGTGGTGGGGTGCC
>CAUZOL010000031.1:0-35176 GCA_963581435.1 Planctomycetota bacterium | reverse complement strand
TGATCGGGCACAAGCCGTGCGATGGTTGCGAAGTTTCGTTCTGGGCCACCCGAAAGCGTATGATGTCTGACGCCGAGCGGCGAGAATCCGTCCAGAAGAAATCGCAACGACAGCCGAAGCCGGCGTCGCCTGCGCGCAAGAGTTCGTCCGGCGAACGTCCCAGGAAAACTCGACGTCGCAAGAGCAAACCGATCGTCGCAATCCAGGTCGATCCTGCCGACGGACTGGCCCATGACGAAACACTGGCCGAAGTGCTGAAAGGCGAAGCCCGCACGGGACTCCCCGGATTGGGCGTCAGCATTCTGGTGCATGTCGCCATTTTGGGCGTGATGGCACTCATTGTTGCAGGCAGCCAAAACCTGGGCAATCAGGATCCGACGATGGAGTTCGGTTGGATCTCTGCCGCTGCGGCAGCCGCTGGCGAACAGGACGGCAAACCGCTGGATATACCGGTAGACATTACCCCAATCAGAACAGTTCCCAACAACAACGGCGACAATTCAACCACGAAAACAAAAGATCCCAATACGCCGAATCGTGGCGGGCCGGTCAAACCGGCCGACGTCAAGAACATTCTCAACGGCCGCGGTCGCAATGAACGCGCTAAGATGCTGGAGAAGTACGGCGGAGGGAAGGACACCGAGAGGGCCGTCACCACTGGGTTGATGTGGCTCAAACGGCGACAGCGCGCCGCCGGCAACTGGAGCCTGCACGAGGGTTACCCGGATGCTGGTTACTCCACACTGCGCACTGATACCGGTGCGACCGCATTGGCGTTGATGGCCTTTCTGGGAACCGGACACACGCACACCTTCGGTGAGCATCAGGACACAGTGGGACGCGGACTCAAATGGTTGATCGGCGTGCAAAAGATCGACGGCAACTTTCACGATCACGTCGAACTTGGACGGCAAACGGCATTCTATGCCCATTCGCAGGCAACGATCGCATTGTGCGAAGCATTCGCCATGACTGGCGATGAGAACCTGCGAAAGCCAGCGGCGGCAGGAGTCGCATTTCTGATCGACTCTCAACAGCCGATCTTCGGCGGCTGGAAGTACGTTCCGCAGGACGACAAAACCATCGGCGATCTTTCGGTGACCGGCTGGGCATTGATGGCTTTGCACACCGCCCGCGTTGCAGGATTGGATGTTCCCACCGAAGCGTTTGAACTCAGTTCCAGTTTCCTCGACACGGTTCAGGAACAAAACGGTAGCCGCTACAAGTATGAACCCAACGATCCTCCCGGCGGGACAACGGCGGCCCGCACAGCGATGGGTTTACTTTGCCGCCAGTTTCTTGGCTGGCCCGACGACTACCCGCCGCTCAAGCAGGGAATCGGGTTTATTACGCAATCCAAATTCCGACCGGAATGGAAGGAAGGTCGCCGCAACGTTTACGAGTGGTATTACGTCGGCCACGTGCTGCATAATGTCGGCGGTGATGATTGGAAGAACTGGTACCAGGCGGCGCAGGAAGCCATCGTTCCCAAGCAGATCCGCAAGGGATCAAACAAGGGAACGAACGACGTGCGCGGCAGTTGGCATCCCGCCGAAGGATCGCCGCACGAATACGGCGACAAGGCCGGCCGACTTTACATCACGGCGATGAGCATTCTGATCCTCGAATTGCCCTACCGGCACTTGCCGATTTACGAGGAATGACGCCTCGAAAGAACAACGGCATTTAGCCGCCCCGCTTGCGGGGCGTGCCTCTTGGCGAAATCCGGCTACTTGAAGAACTCGGCCGCCTCGTCCAGGATTTCTGCATCAAGTGTTCGCAGTGTTCCAACGGCTTCGGCCAACGGTACCGAGACGATCTTGGTTCCCATCAGAGCGACCATCTTGCCGAAGTTCTTGTTGATCGCCAACCGCCCGGCATGCAGTCCCAAACGGGTTCCAAGTACGCGGTCGTAGGCACTTGGCGGGCCGCCGCGTTGCAGGTGTCCCAGCGTCACGCAGCGGGTTTCGATCCCGGTCCGCTTTTCGATGATGTCGGCGACCATCTGTCCGAGGCCACCCAGTCGCACGTGTCCAAAGTCGTCAATCTCTGCCGCCTGCGTCACGAAGTCAGTTTCATCAGGCAACTTGGCACCTTCACTGACGATGATGATTCCGTATTTCTTGCCGTTCTTGCGACGCTCGACCAGAATTTCACACATCCGATCGAAATCGACTTCCACTTCCGGGACGAGAATATAATCGGCTGCCGTCGCGACGCCGGCATAACAGGCGATCCAGCCAGCGTGTCGGCCCATCGTTTCAATCACCATCACGCGACGATGCGATTCGGCCGTTGTCCGCAATCGATCGACGGCGTCCATCACAATGTTGATCGACGTGTCGAAACCAAAGGTGACGTCGGTCGAACTCAGGTCGTTGTCGATCGTTTTTGGGCAGCCGATCATCGGCAGGTTGTGTTCGGTGTGGAGTTTATTGGCGACTCCCAGCGTGTCGTCACCGCCAATTGCCACGATGGCGTCAAAACCGAGACGATAGAAGTTCGCAATCAGTTTTTCGACATCTTCCGGTTGCTTGTACGGATTCGTTCGCGACGACCCCAGAATCGTTCCACCGCGGGCGATAATGTCGTCGGTGTTCTCGGGATGTAGCGCTGTGTAGTTACCTTCAATCGCGCCACGCCAACCTTCCAGCAACCCCAGCGTTTGGCCGCCGGCATTGTGAACCACACGGACAACGGCACGAATAACAGCATTTAATCCGGGGCAGTCGCCGCCACCGGTAAGGACTCCGACTTTCATTGACTCAGGTACTCGATATGTGTTTTAAAAAACTCTGGAAACGCTCGTACGACCTCTTCTCATAATCTTAATCTCATTCCTAATCTTAATCCTAATCTTAATCCCTTTTTCCGAATCGCGTTGCGAACTCGGATACTGTTGATTAATGCAGATTAAGATTATGAGTAGAATTAAGATTAAGAGAAAACGACCTTCACCATGTCCGTTCGACGAAGGTTGTATCAACCTGACCTTCGATGAAGGCCGAGTGGCTAATGATCTCTTTCGCCCGCGGGATTGTCGTCTTGATTCCCTCGATGACGAATTCGTCCAATGCTCGCCGCAAACAGGCCAGCGCTTCGGGTCGCGTATTGCGATGAACGATCAGCTTACCGATTAGCGAATCGTAATAAGGGCCGATGGTGTAACCCTCGTGCACGTGCGAATCGAACCGAACGCCGGGGCCACCGGGAACGCGAAGCTTGGTGATTGTTCCGGGACTTCCCTGAAAATCGTTATCGGGATCTTCAGCGTTGATGCGTACTTCAATTGCGACACCGTCACAGCGAACGGCCCGCTGCGTCATGCCCAACTCTTCGCCCGCCGCCAACCGGATTTGTTCCTGAATCAGGTCGATTCCCGTCACCAATTCCGAAACGGGGTGCTCGACCTGGATGCGGGCGTTGACTTCGATGAAGTAAAACTGATTGTCCTGATCGACGAGGAACTCAACCGTTCCGGCGTTGGAGTAATCGGCGGCTTTGGCCAACCGCACGGCCGCCTTGCAGATATCCTGCCGCACGGAAAGCGGAAGATTGGTTGCCGGGCTTTCCTCGATCAGCTTCTGGTGTCGTCTTTGTACGCTGCAATCGCGTTCCCACAGGTGAACCACTTTGCCGTGATTGTCGCCGAGAATCTGCACTTCGATGTGGCGCGGTCGCTCGATGAATTTCTCGATGTAGACGCCGGCGTTCTTGAACGACTTCTCTGCTTCGGCCGACGCTGATTTGAGGCCCGCCTTCAACGAGATGTCGTTGCGGGCGACCCGCATGCCTTTGCCCCCGCCGCCGGCTGTCGCCTTAATCAGCACCGGATAGCCGATTCGGTTGGCCACGGCCATCGCTTCGGTTTCGTCTTCCACCAGCCCATCGCTGCCGGGTACAACGTGCACCTTTGCCGCGGTGGCGACTTCTCTCGCGTTCACTTTGTCTCCCAACAGAGACATGGCTTCATGCGGAGGGCCGATGAATGCGATGTTGCAACTCTGGCAGACTTCTGCAAAGTGTGCGTTTTCGGCGAGGAATCCGTAACCTGGGTGAATCGCCTGGACGTTGCCAATTTCTGCCGCACTGATGATTCGGTTGATCATCAGATAGCTATCGCCCGCCTGCGCAGGACCGATGCAGTACGCCTCGTCGGCCAGTTCGAGATAGTGCGCACCTCGGTCGGCTTCACTGAAGACCGCAACCGTCTCGATTCCCATCTCGCGACAGGCCCGAATGATTCGCAGTGCGATTTCCCCGCGATTTGCTACCAGAATACGCTGAAACATGCTGCCGGATCGTCTCTAGAGGAAAAAATCAAAAGGAAAAGGAGAAAAACGTCGTTTCTACTCTTCCCTTGTCTCTGCCGTTCGGCATCATCCCGGCTGGACCCGATACAATGACTGTCCGAACTCCACCGGGTCGCCGTTGTTCACGAGAATCTCGACGATCGTTCCATCGACCTCGGCGGCAATCTGGTTGAATACCTTCATCGCCTCGACGATGCAGACAACCGTGTCGGTTTGGACTTTCTTGCCGACGGTGACAAATGGGGGATCGTCGGGGTTGGGTGCCGAATAAAACGTGCCGACGGTCGGGCTTTTAATGAACAGTCCCGACTCGACCGCAGCCGGTTCTGCGCCCGGTTGTGCGGCAGGGGCTGCCGATGGCGCAGGGCTGGCGGCCGGAACATGCGCTGCAGGTACCATCTGCACAACATCTTGCGGCCCGCGGCAAACGTTCCATTTTTCGCTTCCGTGGCGCAGGCTAACCCGCGTCACGTCGTGCTTTTCCATCATCTCCATCAGCTCTCGCAACCGTTCGAGGTCGAACGATTCGCGATCACCGGAAGTTTCTTCAGACATCCAGAAACTACCTTTCCCGTCTATCGCGGCCGAAGGCCGGGTTTCCCATCAGTCAACGACTGCAATGTTGTTTTCTTGATATACGCCGGAAGACTCTGTTCGCAGTCCAAAAACCCTCTGACGGGTCACCCAGACACTTGCTTGGGAGTATCGAGAACAACCGCAACCGGGTTTTCGGACGTTTTCTAGTTTTCAGACATGCAAGGCAAACCGCCGGTTGTCTCCGGGGTGTTGCACTACCGTCGAGGTTACCACAAAACAGCGTTCGGCGTCTGTCCAACGACGGCACAAACTCATCGAATCACGGCCTGCTCGAACTCCTTCGGAACCGAGGTGAGCACTTCGTGACCATCGCGAGTGACGAGAATGTCGTCCTCGATTCGCACGCCGCCCCAACCCGGAATGTAGATCCCCGGCTCGACGGTCATCACCATGCCCGGCTTCAAGATCGTTTCCGATGTCGGCGAAAATCGCCCACCTTCGTGGATCTTCAACCCGATTCCGTGACCTAAGCCGTGACCGAACCGTTTGCCGTAACCTGCTTTCTCAATGACACTTCGGGCTGCCTTGTCGACGTCACACCCTTTTGAGCCAGGCCGAATTGCTTTTATTCCGCGAAGTTGTGCTTTTAACACAACTCTATATATCTTCTCTAGTTTGGTCGAAATTTTACCCGTCACCAAAACGCGAGTCAAGTCACTCCTGTAGCCGTCGGCGGTCTCTGCTCCCCAATCGAAAAGCACGAAATCGTCGGTTTCCATCGTAACTTTCGACGGATGTGCATGCGGCAACGCCGCTCTGGCGCCAACGGCGACGATGGGATCGAAACCCGCGCGAGTCGCGCCGAATTTTCGCATGCTGTGTTCCAGTTCGTGCGCCGCTTCGAGTTCGCTCATTCGCCCCACCAGCGACGCCCGGATGACCGCGAACCCCTGCTCGGCCATCCGCACCGCTTCCCGGATCGAGGCGATTTCCGCAGCATCCTTTATCTCCCGCAGTGTTTCCACCAGCCCCGATAGCGGGACAATTTCCTGCGATTTGGCTTGTTTGGACAGCTCTTCGAGTTCGGCGACAGTGAGTGATTCGCTCTCCACCGCCAGCTTCGACGGCTTCGCCTTTCGAAGCAGCTTGCCCGTCGCTTCCATAATCGGCACACGATTGGTGCGAAAGTGAGCGTCGATGTCGGGGCATTCCTCACCGATCTGAATCGTGTAGCGGCTGTCGCTGATGAGCACGGTTTGCTGCGGGCCGATGAGCAGATAGCTGTCGTCGCCACTGAAGCCGGTCAGGTAAGTGACGTTGGTGAAGTCGGTCACCAACAGCGCATCGACGCCCTGCTGTTTCAAACTCCGTATCAGTTTTCGGCGGCGCTTTGCGAAGCGTTCGAGATCCATGGCGATTTCCAGCTACGAAGTTTGAGTGTTAATGCTCGGCTCAATGGGGGATTTCTCGCCCGAAGCGGACGACATCGTACACGTTCCCTCACTGCAACACACCGCCGACGACCCTTGACCTGCCTGTGTTAGGCCCGAATAATTCCTCGCCCGGAAGAGTTGACGCTTTGAGAAACCCGGGTTTTTGAAAAGACCGGGTTTCTGCGCCCACTCGCCGTATTCCCCTGATCTAGTGGCAACGAGTGACATTAATGAGTAAACAGTCCGAAAACTTGATTGTGTGGAGTCAGGACGGCGACCGACTGCAGTTGGGCGCACGTTGTGGAGAGTGCAGCGGTACCGGCCGAGTTCTCGCTTCGGCGGTGGATTACGGCGACTGCGACGCCTGTCTTGGATTGGGATGGATTGGAATCGACCCGGAGAAACCGGTGATGGCCCATGTTGGTTCGGCTGCCAAAGTTGCCATGCTAACGGTGCGTTATGCCAGCGGTGTTCCGCTATGGCATTCCAGTGACGGCTTCGATGCCGAATTGAAATCGCGGAATCTCGAAGACAGTCATCTCGCGCCACGACCGACGGCAGCGACGGAAACTGTCGCCCGTCGGGATGGCAGCAACGCGAATCAGCACCTCGCGCGTCTCGCCCCTTGACAGCGGCCTTGGTCGCCTCGATCATCGAGTCACGCTGCGGGGATGTTGTCGCTTTCGTTCTCGAAAATGGCGACTGCTCTAAAGCTCCGCTGATTGTGAACTCAACTGCTCGTGAAACCCATAGCGAGGCTTCGCCGTGAAACGCGCATTCCGTCTGCCGTCCGTTCTTGCCGTTGTCCTGGTGTGTTCCGCTCTTGGCGGTCGCCCTGCCAGTGCCGCCGATTGGCCGCAGTTTCTTGGGCCGAATCGAAATGGTATTTCCACTGAGACCAAACTGCTCGACAAATTTCCGTCCGACGGACCGCCCGAAGTGTGGCGTGCGAAGGGCGGCGGTGGAATGTCGGGGTTGATCATCAGCAATGGGAAACTGGCAACGATGGTGGAACGCGAGGGCAAGCAGCAGGTGATTCTGCTCGACGCGAAGACCGGCAAGCCGGTCTGGAGTACGGCGATTGCTGCCGCGTATCGAAACTCGATGGGTGCCGGTCCCCGCGCGACACCGGCGATTGACGGCGGATTGGTGTTCGCGTTCACCGGCGATGGAATCCTCGCAGCCCTGAAACTCTCGGACGGCACGGCTGTCTGGCGTCACGAGGTCGTCAAGGAAATGGGAGGCAATATCGCCGATTACGGCATGGCTTCCTCGCCGCTGATTGCCGGCGACCTGGTTGTGGTGACAGTCGGCGCTCCCGGCGCGACGGTGGTTGCTTACAACAAAACCACCGGCAAACTGGCTTGGAAAACCGGGCGAGACTCGGCCGGATATTCGTCGGCCGCGCTGCTTACCGTCGCCGGTCGCAAACAAATTGTTGCCTTCACGGGGCAGTCGGCGTTGGGGCTGGATCCCAAGTCGGGGACATCGCTGTGGAGATTTCCCTACAACACCGACTACGAATGCAACATCGCCACGCCGCTGGCCTGGAAGAATCGCGTCTTCCTGTCGGCTGGCGAGAATCACGGCAGCACCTTGCTGGAATTGAAACCGGACGGTAAAAAGTTCGCCCTGAAGACGGTTTGGGATTCCACCGGTCGCCGCAGTGTGCTCCGTAATGAATGGCAGACGTCCATTCTGCTCGACGGTCACCTGTACGGCATGGACAACGTGGGCGGTGCCGGACCAATCACGCACCTGACGTGCATCGACGCAACCGACGGAACGCGCGCCTGGCAGCAAGCCCGGTTTGGCAAAGGGAATTTGATTGCCGCCGACGGCAAACTTTTCATCAGCACCATCGACGGCGAACTCGTCATCGTCGCCGCATCTCCCAAATCCTTCCGCGAACTCGCCCGCGCAAAAGTCATCGGGTCAACACGACAAGCACCGGCGCTCGCAAACGGCCTGCTGTATCTCCGCGACGGCAGCGAGATTCTCTGCCTCGATATCCGAAAAAAATAGCGGGGGCACGGAAAAGCATCGACGCAACAATAGAAGCCTGAAGCGCAAGCGAAGGAGCTTGCTGGCATCGCCCTGAAATCGTCCTTCGCTTGCGCTTCAGGCTTCTATGGGGTGGATCGTCGATCAACGTACGTTGAACACTCGACTCTTCGTCACTCGTGCTGATCGATCTGGCCGATCAGGCGGTTGACCGCTTCGGTGCTGCCGAAGGCGAACAGCGAATCGCCTTGTTCAATCACCGCCGAGCCGGGGGGCGGCATCAACCGTTCGCCATCGGCGCGGCGAATGCCGATGACCATCACCCCTTTTTCTCGCAGGTCAGTCTGCTGCAGTTGTTTGCCGATGAACGGGCTGTCGGCCTCAATATGCACGTCGGCCAACTCCAGTTCGTTGCCGCGACTGTCGGCGATTTCGAGAAAGTCCTCGATGCTGGGCGTGACCATGAACCGGGCCATCTTCTGCGCGCCGGTCGAAAACGGACTAACGACCCGAGTCGCGCCGGCTCGCTGCAGTTTAGAAACGGCTTTTTCGCCGCCGGCCCTCACAATAATCTGCAGTTCCGGCGACAACATGCGGGCCGAAAGGACGACGTAAACGTTGTCGGCATCGGTCGGCAAAACCGACGCGAGTGATCGGGCACGGGCGATGCCGGCGTTCTCCAAAATGCTGTCATCGGTTGCATCACCTTCCAGGTGCAACCAATTTCGCTCGGCGCATACCTCGGCCAGCCGTTCTTCATCGATGTCGATCACAATGAACGGCTTGCCGCGCTCCTGGAGCGTTTCGCAAATGATGGTTCCCATCCGCCCCAGTCCGCAGACGATGTAATGATTGTGCAGTTTGCTGATCGAATTCTGCATACGCCGCCTTTCGAGAATGGACCGCATTTCCACACTGACAACCCACTGGCCGAGATGGTACGCGCTGTAAGTGAAGACGCTCAAACCGCAGATCAGATAGACGATGACAAACAGTTTGGCCGCCGGGTTGCCTTCAACCTGGATCGACTCACGATAGCCGACCGTCGTCAGCGTGATGACGGCCATGTACAGGCAGTCGATCCAATCGGCTGGGGGATCGACCACTTTGAAGCCCACTGTCCCGACCAGCGTCAACGCCAGCAGCAACAGCACAATTGATAAAACGTGTCGCATAGGCGCGCCGTCAATGGTCCGATTCAATTAACAACATGGCTCAACACGTGTCTTGCCGGCCTCGTTCTTCGTCAGGCTCAATTTTTCAGGGGGGGGCGAACCGCGATATCGTAACCCGAAGCGTAAGCGAGGGATGCCGTGACGTGCCGCTTCGTCCTCGCTTACGCTTCGGGTAACGACTTCTCTGCCACCCTGACTCTTCGGTTTGACCTGACGCCAGTGGCACCCGACCCGCCAGTCGAGAGTCAATGAGCCGCTAGTCTATAAACCGAGCAGAATTTTGGACAGGGGAGCCGTTGGCAGATTGGCAGCGAGCAGTTTCTCCGGTTTGCCCAGCCGGGTCAGCACGTTTTCTGCAGCCAGAAAGCCACTGCGGACGGCCCCTTCCATCGTCGCCGGCCAACCGGTGCGGGTCCAGTCGCCGGCAAACTGCAGATTCGCAATGAAGGACTGTTGCGCCGGCCGCCATGCATCCGCGCCGGGAAGAACCGAGAAAACCGCTTTTCGTTCTGTTGCCAGTCGCGAGTGAACGAGTTGGGCCTCGCCAGCAACCGGCCACACGTCGGCCAACTCAGCAACAACCGTTTCAACGACTTGCTCCTGCGTCATTCCGCTCAGCGACCGACTGGCACTGATGACAATCTGGTAATAGTAATGCGGAGATTTGGGGACATGGTCGCTTGGTAGCTCTCCGCTCTCCGCTTTCCGATTTCCGCTTTGCAGAGCCGTGCGGTTGAACATCCATTGGCTCAATCGTTCGACAAACGCCGCGTGCGGCAAGTCGGTCAACGGTTGATCGAACCACAGATGCACGCTGGCAATGGGGGCCGAATCCAGTTGCGCCAGGCCCGCCACCTCAGGAACGGTTTGCATCGATTCAGGCAGCAGAGCTGCAACGCGTTGATGCGGGACGGCCAAAATGAATTCGTCCGCGACAATCCGCTCACCACCGCGAAGTTCGACCGCCTTCACACGGTCGTCCTCAACGAGAATTTGCTCGACGCCACATTTCAGGCGAATCGTTGCGTGCCGGCTTGTCAGCCAATCGGTCAGCCGGCTGCCGTACAATTCGTCCAACGGAACGGTTGGAATCTGCACTTCCCATCCACGCCGATTCGCCAGGAACGCATCGACGAACACCTTCCGGGCGCTGGCCACGTCGATCCGGTCGAGTGTCTCGCTCAACGCGCTCACCAGCACGACGTTCCAGAATCGTTCGATTGCCGTCGGCGTCTGCTGATGTTCGCGCAGCCAGTCGGCGAACGTCTGCCGATCATCCTCAGTGGGCTTAGTCCGCGCCAGCGACCGCAGTCCACGCGATAAACACCGCCGATCGGCGCGCGACAAGTAACGCAGCCGTCGGAATCCGTTCATCAGATGAAAGGGCGCCGGCAGCCAGCTGGATGCAAGCGTATCGATGGCCCCGTCTGGTCCGACGAAGTTCAACCGGGTTTCACGGCGAAACAGCTCCGACACGCCGACGGTGTCGCAGAATTTCTGAAAGTTCGTGCAACATCCCATCGTCACGTGCTGACAATTGTCGATTTGCGTCCCGGTTGTGCGGTCGATGAAGGAACCGGCACGTCCCCCCAACCGTGGACGCGATTCCAGCAGTGTGACACGCACCCCTCTGTCAGCCAGCGCGCACGCAGCCGCCAATCCGCTCAAACCCCCGCCAATGATAGTGACATTTTCAGGCATCAATGAATCAACAAAAAACATCCTGGCAAACAGGTTCGTAGTGACGGCATTTATGCGGTTCGAGTGCTTCCTCGACGACCGAAACGAACTGCAATAAGTAACGGCACCGCGTTGCCATCTCGACGCTATTGTAGAGATGCACCGGGAATTGCCGTACTCTGGTCGGCAGGGAAATCATGCTCAGCAGGGAATTTGGAACTTTCCCGAGACACTTCATATCTGCAGGAAGACCAAGTGGCAGCATCCTGGCCGACCTTCGTAGCAAGTTTTGCCGACTGGCTGCGCACGCTAACGCATGCGGCGGTCGATTTCGTATATCCCCCGACATGCCCGTTCTGCGGACGGGAGGCACAGCAGTCGCGCCGTTCGGAAACATTCGACCTGGAGTTGTGTCTTCCCTGCCGGGATCAAATTGCGCCGCAGCTTGTGCATGTGTGCTATCGTTGCGGGGCACCTGTCGGCCCGCACCTGGATACAACCGGCGGCTGTGTCCACTGCCATCGCGACCGATTCCATTTCGACTGTGTATTTTGCCTGGGAGTGTATGACGACGCGCTGAAAACGGCATGTCTGCGGGCGAAGAAATCGGACGGGCAACCTCTGGCCTCAGCAGTTGCCGGCTTGCTGTGGGAGCGTCAGCAACATTCACTGGAGGCGGCCCAAATCGATCTTGTCGTCGCCGTTCCCCGGCACTGGACGCGACGACTCTGGATGGAGCCGAATGCCGCAGAGACGCTGGCCGAGGCGTTGGCACGCAGGTTGCAAGTTGAATTCGGCATGCATATACTTGCCAAAGTTTGCCGAACGCCGCCCCAGTCGAAGCTGCGACCCTATCGGCGGCGCAGCAATCTCCGCCGTGCTTTCCGCGTGCGTCAGCCCGACGCGCTCAAAGGGGCAACGGTCCTGCTGGTCGATGATATTCTGACAACGGGAACGACGGCGAATGAGATTTCACGCGCGTTGCGGAAAAGTGGCGCAGACCGTGTGATCGTGGCGGTTCCCGCGCGAGGCATCGGTCGATAAAAGTAAAAAGGCAAAAGTAAAAAACGTAAAGACGACTTTTCCCTTTCCTCCTTGTTTTCCTTCTTTAGTTTTCCTTTTACCTTTTTACTTGAATGTCCACAGACTCTCCTAGCAATCCCGAATCCAGCGCACCGAAGGGGGCTTCGGCGACGCGGTTTTTTCTGCGCGGATTGGGGATCGCGCTGCCGGCTATTCTCACGGTTGTGATCCTGATTTGGATCGCCGGTGTCATCAACTCTTACATCATATCCCCCATTGGATACGGAGTCCGATTCGCCATTTCCTTGGGAATCGACGCGTCCCAACCGTCAGAGAAGTTGGTCTTCTGGGACAAGTTGCCGTCGCTCGATTACTGCGAGAAGAATTACAAGATTACGCCGGAATTGAAAACGGGCCTGGAAGAGGATTGGAACGCGCCAGGTGATCACCGCAACCCCGACGGATCATTACCGCCCGAAATCCCCGTGGCATGGTTGATACGGCAAGTTGATGACATCAGCGAGACGCCGAGAATCTACGTCCCCTTCGGCGAACGGGCCGTTCCTTACCGCGTTTACCGAGACGTTGCGAAAAAGGTTCCGGACGCAGAGATCCCCAGCAATTCCCGCGGCGTCTACATGGAGTTTGTTACGATCGAGTATTTCGGCAGTCAATTTCTGCTGAGTTCCGGAGCGATCGCCGTTGCAGTTGTCCTGATGTATTTCATCGGTCGTCTGGTCACTGTACGGATTGGTGCATGGTTCGTTCAGCAGTTCGAATCCGTTGTACTCGAACGGTTGCCGGTTATCAGCACCATTTATTCCGCAGTCAAACAGGTGACCGACTTTCTCTTTTCGGAACGGCAAATTGAATACAACCGTGTGGTGGCCATCGAATATCCCCGCCGTGGAATCTGGTCGCTGGGTTTTGTGACGGGCGACAGCATGCTGGAAATGACCACAGCCGCCGGAGAGCCGTTGGTCACTGTTCTCATCCCAACCTCTCCCATGCCGGTCACCGGATACACGATGAGCGTTCCCCGGCGCGAACTTATCGATTTGAACGTCACGATCGATCAGGCATTCCAATTCTGCGTTTCCTGCGGCGTCCTCGTGCCGCCCCATCAACAGGTCACGCCGGAATTGTTGCAGCAGGAATTGGCCGAACGACTGACGAGAGAATTGACTGCAGGAGCCTCCAAGGGGGCGATCACCGGAGCCGTCGGCGAAAACGACACGGACAACACCGCCGATAATCCATCGCCGGATTCGAGTTCGGAACAGACGGAATCGACAACGTGAAATCTTCCGGAACCGGGCTGAACCAATAAGGGAGTCATCGGTGCAGTCGCAGGAAAACAGTCAGACGGCCATCCGCATCGCCACGCGAGCCAGCCAGCTTGCGTTGTGGCAGGCCAACTACACGGCCGAAGAACTCCGCCGCAACAATCCCGGCCGTAGTGTCGAAGTTGTGCAGATTTCAACCGTCGGCGACCGTGACCGGGCAACCTCGTTGAGCGAATTCGGCGGGATCGGCGTCTTCACACGCGAAATCCAAAACGCTCTGCTCGATGGCCGCGCCGATGTCGCCGTCCATAGCCTCAAAGATTTGCCGACCGAATCGCATGCCGAACTGGCGCTGGCCGCCATCCCGTCGCGCGCTTCGATGTTCGACGCGTTGGTACTGCCGGCGGGAGTTGATGCCTCGGCCGGAATCGATGCCCTTGCGGAGGGCGCGCGGATTGGTACTGGAAGCCCGCGCCGCGTGGCACAGTTGCTTCATGTCCGAAGTGATCTGCAAACTTCGGAAGTTCGTGGCAACGTCGAGACGCGTATCCGGAAACTTGACGAAGGCGAATTCGATGCACTCGTGCTGGCCGAAGCCGGTTTGCGACGGCTTGGTCTGGAATCCCGCATTTCCGTTTCACTGCGACCGCCGTTGATGTTCCCCGCTGTGGGGCAGGGGGCGCTCGGCATCGAATGTCGGGCCGACGACCGCGACACGCAAGCGGCGCTCGCCCCGATGGACGACGAGGCAACCCGCGCCGCCGTCACAGCCGAACGCCAACTGTTGGCCTGTCTGCGGGCCGGTTGTCACGCGCCGGTCGGCGTGGCGACGTCGATCAATTCCGGCCGCCTATCGCTCGAAGCAGTCGTTCTTAGCGCCGACGGAAAACAGCGGCTGACGGCCAAAGGGGAACGCGATCCCGCGGAAGCAAACGCGCTGGGCGAAAAGGTTGCCGAGGCGCTATTGGAACAAGGTGCCGCCGCGCTCATCGCTGGCGAGCGCCCGGCGTAAACAGGCCGGTGATTGCGGTACGCCAGAAACCCGGTTTTTTGAAAAAACCGGGTTTCTTCTACTGCGCCAGCGCCTCGCGATCCAGCGAGAGAAACCCAATCGGCAAATCCGTTTTGCCATCGACCGCCAAGTCGGCCAGCGCTTCACCCAGCACGCTGGTGAACTTGAAACCGTGTCCGGAAAAACCGGCACCAATCACCACCTGAGGCCACTGGGGGTGGCGATCGACAATGAAATGTTGGTCGGGCGTGTGCGTATACATGCACATGGAATGCCGCGCCGGTTTGGGCTGAACGCCGGGCATCGACTGGCGGATAAAGTTCGCGACCGGTTCAATGTCAGTCGGATGAATCTCCCGATCGAGACGAGATGGGTCATCGACAACCGCACCGCCGGAATGCTCGCAGGCTTTGACCGACTTGCCGTCGAGCGAGGGGAATCCGTAAAACGTGCCGGTTGTTGTCTCAAAGTAGAACGCCGGCGCACCGGTGGCGACGTCGTATTCATTGCCAGAGACGCCGTGCCACAGGATCGGCTTCCGCACCACTTCCAGCGGAATCGCAAGATCGGCCAACAACCGGCCCGACCATGCGCCGGCGGTCACAATCAGCGACGCAGCCTCGTACTTGCCACGGTTGGTCCGCAACTGCACGCCGTTGACCGTCGGCTGCCATTCGAGCACGGCTTCGTTCGCTTGCACCGTCGCGCCCTGAGCCAATGCAGTTTCAATATGTGCCTGCCGACACGCTTCAACATGCAGAAAACCGGCGTCCGGTTCCACCAGTACGGCATGGGAATCGTCGAATCGAAAACCGGGAAATCGCGCCCGTGCTTCGGCCAGCGGCGGCTCTTCAATACCGATGCCATACCGCTGGGCCGCGAGTTTCGCGCCGGGAACCGCTTCACCGTCTGGCGGTCCGGCAATCATCAGCCCGCACAACTGCATCAATTCCTTTTCGCTTTCCTGCTCCAACTCCCGCCACAAATCGTAGGCGCGAAACAACAACGGCACGTAATCGGGATGCTCGAAATAGGCCTTACGGATGATCCGCGTTTCGCCATGCGAACTGCCTTGTTCGTGGTCGAGATCAAACCGTTCGATCCCCAGCGCACGAACACCCCGCCGCGCCAGATGTGCCAGCGCCGCGCAGCCGAATCCACCAACGCCGAGAACGATGCAATCGTAGGTTTCGGTCATGAACTTGTTCCGTGCGTGCATCGCAGAAACGACACGCCCCGCAAGCGGGTCGGCCAAATGGCGTTGAACAATCGAATCACTCCGCCGCCAGATTCACACGCACAATCTCCTTATCGTTCCGTGCGAACACGCTCTTCATTGCGAATGCGGGGTGCGACCAGACGATTGTGCGGCCCTGGCTGCCCAATCGGCGGGTTGCCTGCACGAGTTTTGCTCGGCTGATTTCTTTGTAGCCCTGCGGTGAAAGTTCAGCGATGATGAGATCGCCTTGCTCGTTGTGGATGAAGTAACGGTCTTCGTGTGGGATGAGAAAGGCGTTCCACCAGCGGCCGTCGCCAGTCGCTTTCAGCGTTTCCCAGACGCGCTCGCCCGTGTTGACATCGAGGCAGCGTAACTGTCCGTAGCTGCAGATGCCGTAAATGTTGGTGGCGGTGATGACCGGTGCCGGCATGATCGAGTGCAGCTTGTCGGTGCGTTGTTCGCTGTTGCTGTTGCCTTTCCAGACCACACGGGCCGTCGTCGGATCGTCGCCGACTTCGATCATCCGTGGACCGTTGTAAAAGCTGGTGACGAACAGGCGGTTGCCATGTTGTCGCGGCATGGGAACGCAGAGACCGGCTTTGACGCGGAACGGGATCTGCCAGTAGATTTCGCCCGTTGTCGGGTTGAGTGCCGAGACCGCTTTGGGATGCCAGATGATGAGTTGCCGTGTTTTGCCGAAGGTGTAGATGACCGGCGGAGAGTACCCGACGCCGGAATCGTCCAACGACTTCCAAAGTTCCTTGCCGGTCGCTTTGTCGAAACTGACGACCAACGCTTTTTCGCCGCCGACGACCGCGATGAGTTGGTCGCCGTCGATGAGCGGAGCGGCCACCATGCCCCAGACGGGAACGCTGGCCTGGTAATCGTCGAGATAATTTGTCTTCCAGATGACGTCGCCGGTTTTAGCGTCGAAGCAGAACAGGTGGCCCATTGCGCCCTGTGTGTACACGCGGTTGCCATCGACGGTCGGCGTTGCTCGTGGGCCGGCATCGTAACTGACGTTGTACCGCACACGGTATTCGTGGGTCCAAATGATCTTGCCCGATTTCGCGTCGAGGCACAGGACGCGCTCGGTTCCCTTTTGCTTCTGCCGATCAGTGATGAACACCCGCCCGTCGGCAACTGCCGGACCGGAATAACCATCGCCGATGGGTGTCGACCACATCCGCGGCAACAGAGATTGCGGCCTACGGCCCGCCGGAAGTTTCTTCACAATTCCCGTCTCGCGCCAGACGATGTCGCGTTTCGGCCCGCCCCATTGCGGCCAATCGTCGGCTTGGACGGACGAAACAACAAGACCGAACAGCAGGCTTGCCTGAACTACAGGATTGCAAAACATAATACGCATCGAAATTCCCCTTTGGTCTGGGCGACAGAATGATACCGCAGGTTGATTGTCGCAACCTTGTGGTTCCCGTTGCAACTGTGATGCCGGCGGGCGGACGACAACCGGGGCAGCTACGTTGGGTTGCGACGTGAGAATTCCGGTTCGATTCGATAAGATGCCGCTGCGTCGCGAGCGGCGGTAGAAACCCGGTTTTTTCAAAGAACCGGGTTTCTTGTGAACGCGGAACTATCCACTTTTCAGGTCAACTATGAACTGGCTTCTGTTGTGCCGCATGCTGGGGTTGCTGGGCATGCTGGTGGGCGGATCGATGGTCTTCAGCTTGCCGTGGGCGTTTCCCGCGTGCGGGCAGGCGGAGACGTTCGAGGCTCGCGGGTTCTGGGGCATTGTGGCGTCGATTGGCTGTAGTTTGGGGATCGGTGCGGTGCTGCATTGGGTTGGCCGCAAAGAGACCGCCGCCATTCTGCGGAAAGAGGCGCTGGCGATTGTCGGATTGGGTTGGCTGTTGGCTGGCGTGCTGGGAAGTCTGCCGTACTTGTTCGCGGGAACATTACGGGCGGCTGGCGAGCCGATGACGGTGGCTGATGCGTTGTTCGAGTCGATCTCCGGATTCACAACGACGGGTGCTTCAGTACTGACCGAACTGGATGACCCCGCGTTTGTGCCTCGCTGCGTGCTCTTCTGGCGGAGCTTCACCCACTGGCTGGGTGGGATGGGCATTATTGTGTTGTTCGTGGCGATTCTGGGGCGACTTGGTGCAGGCGGCAAAGCGTTGATGCGCCGCGAAGTCCCCGGCCCAATTAACGAAGCAGTCCGGCCGCGCGTCCGCGAAACCGCCGTCGTCATGTGGATCATCTATGTCGTTCTCAGCGGACTGCTCACCATCATTTTAGCGCTGGAAGGCCTGTCGCTGTACGACGCGATTTGTCACGCTTTCGGCACATTGGCGACCGGCGGATTCAGCACGCACAACGCCAGCATCGGTCATTACCAGAGCGAACTCGTCGAAGGGACGATCATCCTGTTCATGATCTTTGCGGGAACGAACTTCTCGCTGTTTTATCCCGTTCTGCACCGTCGCGACCCGCGGAAGCGAAAAAGCATTTGGGGTCGATTGGCACCGCTGCGTCGCGATCCGGAATATCGGGCCTATCTTTCCATTCTGCTCGTCGCCGCCGTCGTGTTAACCGTCAGCCTACTGTGGAGTGGCACGTATCGTTCGGTTCCGGAAACGATTCGTCATTCGACGTTTACAGTTGTTTCCATCATGACAACGACCGGATTCGGCACGGAGAATTTCCAGGAATGGAATGAGTTCTCCAAGGGAATGTTGCTGCTGTTGATGTTTGTCGGCGGCTGTGCCGGCTCGACAGGGGGCGGAATCAAAGTCGTTCGCGTGATGCTGTTCGTGAAAATCGTCTGGTTGGAAATCGAGCAGGCATTTCGGCCGAATGTCGTTCGGCCGCTGAAAGTATTCGGCACGCGTGTCGATAATTCACTGCGACACGAGGTGGTTGTCTATTTTAGTCTCGTGCTCGTCATTTTTGTGACGAGTTGGATGCTGTTGGTGGCAATTGAACCGGATGACCACTGGGTGGCGCGGGGCGGCGAATCGGGTGATAGTGCCGTGACGGCTGCCGACCACTCTTCAGAAAAGCTGCTCGATTGCGCCAGTGCGGTCGCGGCAACGCTGAATAATATTGGTCCCGGATTGGGCGTCCTTGGCCCGCACGCGAACTATTCCGGTTTCTCGCCGCAGGGAAAACTGCTGCTCAGCCTGCTGATGCTGCTGGGGCGGCTGGAGTTATTCGCCATTCTGGTGCTGTTTGTGCCGGCTTTCTGGCGGCTGCAGTGATCATCCGGTATTGACCGTTTTGCCATTTTCTCGGTACTGTTCCGCCTCGAAAACAGCGTATTTGTCAGTTGATCACGGAATAGCAAGCGAGCGCAGAAACCCGGTTTTTTGGAAAAACCGGGTTTCTTATGGACGCCTTTGGGGCAAACATGCGAATTTTCTTCTCCGTCGGTGAGCCGAGTGGCGATCAGCACGGGGCACATCTCATCGAAGAACTGAAGCGGCGGCGGTCCGACATCGAATTTGTCGGCTACGGCGGTCCGCTGATGGAACGCGCCGGCTGCCGATTGCAGTATCAGTTAACGCTGCTTGCCGTCATGGGTTTTCTGCGGGTGGTGCCGCTGTTGTGGCAGTTCTACAAGTTGGTTCAGACCGCGAACCGATACTTTCGCGAACACCGGCCCGATGCCGTCGTGCTCATCGACTTCCCCGGCTTCAATTGGTGGATTGCCCGGAAGGCAAAGAAAGCGGGCATCCCGGTCTTCTACTATTTGCCGCCCCAACTGTGGGCATGGGCACCTTGGCGTGTGAAACGAATGCAGAAGTTCGTCGATCACGTACTCTGTGCGCTTCCCTTTGAAACGGCCTGGTATGCCAAACGCGGTGTCGCGGCGGAATACGTTGGGCATCCTTTTTTTGATGAAGTTGCCGATGCCAAACTCGATCAACCGTTCATCGACGAACGGCAGGTCTCCGGAAAACGAAACATTGGGGTCTTGCCAGGGTCGCGCAATTCTGAAGTCGATAACAACTGGCCACTGCTAATTGCCACCGTCCAACGGTTGCACACGGCACACCCAACGGCTCGGTTCTTTGTTGCCTGTTACAAAGAGGCACATCGCGAGTTCTGCGCCAACTGGATTCGCGACCACAATCTCAGCTTGCCGGTGGAATTGCACGTTGGCAAGACGTCGGAGATTGTCGAATTGGCCGAGTGCTGTTTGATGGTCTCCGGTTCGATCAGCCTGGAATTGCTCGCCCGCAAAACGCCGGCTGTGGTGACGTATCGCGTCAGCCGTGTTCAGCGATTGCTTTCCGGGATCGTGATGCAATGTAAGTATTTCACGCTGCCGAATCTGATTGCCGACCGCGAGGTGATGCCGGAACGGTTCTATGCCGGCAGTCCGTCGAGTGAAGTGACGTGGGCGTTTGACCATCTGGATCGCTGGCTGAGCGACCACGATGCGCTGGCCGACAAGCTCGCGGAGCTGTCGCAACTTTGCGAAAGCTGTGCCGAAACCGGCGCAACCGCCCGCACGGCCGACGTGATTCTCAGCCGTCTGCCGGCTGCTGAATGCCGTTCTGCTGCTTGAGACGCGCTGCTCCCCACGGGACGCGGCCCGTGGGCTTTTGGGGATGTCATGCACGCGTTATAGTCAATGAGCGTAGTTTTCGTGGCGGGGTGGCGCTCCGCGCGGACTTCACAGACAACCATGTTTTGACGTTTTCACCCGGGAGATTGTGCCGTGTTTGAGACAGTCGCCGTCGTCGGTTCTACGGGAGCCGTTGGCAGCATCATTATTGAGTTGCTTCAACAGCGGAATTTTCCCGCTCGACAATTTCGCTTTTTGGCATCGGCCCGCAGTGCAGGAACGACGCTGACTTTCAACGGCACCGAACACACGGTGGAAGAGTTGACGGCCGACGCATTCGCCGGAGTCGATTTGGTAATTGCCAGTACTCCGGACGAAGTGGCGGCCGAATTTCTGCCTGCCGCCGTCGCCGCCGGTGCAACGGTCATCGACGAATCGGGCTTCTTCCGCATGCAGCCCGATGTCGCGCTGGTTGTGCCGGAAATCAATCCCGAGGCGGCTTTGAATGCCACCGGAATGATCGCTAGCCCCAATTGTTCCACCACGCAAATGGTTCTCGCACTGAAACCACTGCACGATGCTTCTCCGGTTCGCCGCGTTATTGTCAGCACGTATCAAGCAGTCAGCGGCGCGGGTTTACAAGGAACGACCGATTTGATGGAAGGTTCCCGCGCGCATCTGGCGGGCGAAGATTACGAGTACTCAGTGTTCTCGCATCCCATTGCCTTCAACGCCGTTCCACAAATCGGCAGCGTCAAGGAAGAGGGGTACACCAGCGAAGAACTGAAGATGGTGTACGAAACCCGCAAGATTCTGGGCGACGAATCGATCCAGATCAACGCGACCTGCGTTCGCATTCCGGTGGCCAATTGCCACAGCGAAAGCATCACCGTTGAAACCGAACGCCCGATCTCTCCGGACGAGGCCCGCGAGTTGTTCGCCGCGTTTCCCGGTCTCACCGTGCTCGATGACACGGCCAACGGGGAGTTCCCTCTGCCCTCAATCTGCACGGGAAGTGACGAAACGTTCATTGGTCGCATTCGCCGCGACCTGTCGCATCCCAACGGTTTGTCGTTCTGGTGCGTCAGCGACAACCTGCGAAAAGGGGCCGCGACCAACGCCGTGCAAATCGGTGAATTGCTCGCCAAACACCGGGTTGCGACAGTGAAAAGCGAATGATGAACGATGAATGATGAATACGGGTAAGAAGTTCTGGCGGAGCAAGCGAACGCTTGCCCCGACTCGATGTCCACAGTTCATCCTTCATAATTCATCGTTCACCGTTCTCAAGTCATCGTTCATCGTTCCGCATTCCCGGGTTGCGCGGACTATGCTGTCGTAACATTCGTTACAGATTCTAATCTGTATGCAGTGGATTTCAGCCCGGGCGGCGGGGGGTTCGATAAGATCAAAACACCGGAATCCATTTGTTTTCGGTGTGCTATACCCTCTACTATAGAGAGATGGCCACCGGTCTATCCTCAAATTGTTTTCCAGGGGCTGGAACGACGGCCGGCATCGGTACGGTCGCCGTGCACACAGACGATTGTCATTGCACCTTCGGAGTTGCCCCCATGCAGCGCGCGTGTTGGAAGTTTTTGTTGCCTGGTCTTTTCGTTTTGCTCGCGTCAGCACAACCGACGGTTGTTTTTGCGCAAGCAGACGACGAGCCGACCGCTACTGCGCCCAAGGCGCCCCCCGAACCAACGCTCGACGACTCGCCGTTGTTAAAACAACCGGAAACTCAAGACGAAGATTTCGACGCCGTGCTGATGATGGTTAAATTGGCCCGGCCCAAGTTGGCGAAGTTGTACCTTGCGAAAGTATTGACTCCGAAACCGACCGATGCCCTGCTGTTGCGGTTACATGACCGGCACGGACCGGCGGTCTTTCAGCAACTGGCGAACATCCAGGAACTGCGGCCGCTTTCGATCCAACTGCTCGATCTGGTGACCGATGTGTTTCGCCGTCGGGGTGTTGATCAGCAACGCATCGTCGCGCTCATTGCCGATCTGAATGGATCGGCCACAAAACGTGAAGCCGCATTGATCGCGCTGCGCAACACCGGACCGGTGGCCGTCCCCCAGCTACTACTGCAGTTCGAGCAAGTCAGCGACGCCAAGCAACACACCGTGTTGTTGTTGACGCTGACGCGGATGGGACGGCAAATTGTTCCGGCACTGCTGGGGGCGCTCGAATCGCCCAACGACGATATTCGTGCCGTCAGTATCGAGGCGCTGGGTTGGCTGCGTGCACGCGAAGCGATTCCGTATTTGTGGTATCCCGCATTCGGTTCACAACAAACAGTCGGCGTGCAATCGGCGGCGCGGTCGGCACTCGCTCGCATTTTTGCGAAGTCTGACGAGAAGATTGGGACGGTCTCGTCGTTCGGTGTTTCCAGTCAATTGAAAAAGATCGCGCTGACGCATTACCGCAACGATTACCGATGGAACGTGGCAGAGGATGGCACGGTTCCGGTTTGGACGTGGTTGCCTCCGGCCGGAACGGTCGGCGTCCGACGACTATCGCCCGAAGCGGCTTCGTTGTATGTCGGCATGCGGTTCGCCAAGCAAACTCTTGAGCTCACTCCCGATGACGCAGAAATTCAAGCGTTGTACCTGGGGTATGCCCTGGCAGCCGACCGACACCGCGTTGGTTGGGACAAGCCGCTGCCAACCGGTCCCGGCACAACTCACGATTTGGCCCTGACGCTGGGAGACGAAGTCGTTTCCCAGACGCTGGCACAGTCGCTGAAAAACGGTCGAGCCGATGTGGCAATCGCGGCACTGCAGGTGCTGTCGCAGACGGCGACACGGCATCAGATCACCGAACGTCGGCCCGGTCGCGCACCGATTATCACCGCGTTAAACTACCCCGATCTTCGCGTGCAATTTGCCGCGGCCGCCACCGTTCTGCAAGTTGATCCGAACGAACCGTTTCGCAGTTCCGGCCGCATCGTTTCCATTCTGACTCAAGCCTTGGCCGACGACGGCGCGCCCGGAGCGTTGGTCGTCCACACAAATGCCGAGAAGTCACGCGGCCTTGGCGGGTACCTGGGCCAAATGGGATTCGAACCGCATATTGCGCTGACGGGTCAGGGCGGATTCCGTGTCGCGTCCCAGCGATCAGACATCAGCCTGATCCTGCTGGAGATCAACACCATTCGTTGGGGCCTTTCACAGACGATTGGCAACTTGCGAGCCGACGCCCGAACCGCGGGCATTCCGATTGTCATCTTCGGACCGAATGGCAAGCAGGCTGACGTCGCCGGCTTGTTGGACCAGTATTCTCGCTTGACCTATATCGTCACACCGGCAACATCGGAAGCGATGACGGCGCAGGTTGGACGATTTCTGGCAACTTTCAAAGCCCCGAAGTTGACCGCCCAACACCGCAGTGCGCGACGACAAACCGCCGCCTATTGGTTGGCTCACATAGCCAGCGGGCGACGAAATCGCGTGTTCAACATCGCGAAAGCTGAAAACGCACTTTTGTCGGCGCTGAACGATCCGGATCTGGCCGACAACGCGCTGGTCGCTTTGTCGGTCGTCGCAACAAAGGAAGTGCAGAAACAGTTTGCAATCCTGGCAATGAATGAAAATGCCGACGTTCGTCACCGCGAAAACGCCGCGTTGCAATTGGCGTTTCACATTCTGCGATTCACTGCCACGCTGGATGAACGCGATGTCCTGGCGTTGAGGGCAAGCTGGGCAGCAGCCACAGACCCGGCTCTGTCTACGGCGATGGCTTCGGTACTTGGCTCGCTCAAACCCGACGCGAAACGCGTTGGCCAGCGGCTCGGCAAGTTCCCCGCCCCGCCAATTTTCGCTCCAACGGTCGCATCCCCACCCGCCGACCCACAACCATCGCCGTAGGGGAAGGAGAAAGTAAAAAGGCAAAAGTAAAAAAGTAGAGAAGAACGCCCCACTCAAATCTCTTCGCTTTTTCCTTTTTCCTTTTTCCTTTTTCCCGCTTCGACCTGTATCTCATCGCTGTGGAAGTTGATTTCGATCAGCGTCGTGACGCCATGTTTTGCGGGGCTGTAGCCCTTTCGCAAATGCACCCGCCAGACAAGATTGCCCTTCAACTTGTCGATGCCATCGGGACTTGACGGAATGTATGTCTCGCGACTTTCGCCCGGCTTCAGTGGTTCGAGTTTTTGGCCGCGCAAATCCCAGCTGTCGCTGGTGTTCAAGTCATAGACATAGAACAGGTCGCCGCCCTTTCGCTTGTCCGCAGCGCGGCAGACGAACGTGTTCCCACGATAGTCCTCATAATTGTCTTCGTTGCGTACGCGATTGTCGTAGAGCATCAACCGGTCAAGCGGTGCGATCGTCTGGTCGTCTGACTTGTTTTCAACTCGCAACCACAGTTGGAGCGTCGCAGCAGTCGCTTCCGGCGGTGCGGTTGGTGCGGCTTCTTCGTTGGAAAAATAGACGAAGTTCAGCGGGCCACGTGTCACCTTGATCGGTTCGACTAGAATATTTCCAAACCGACGGCTTTCGCCCAGCCGCAGCACGTGGCCGTTTGGCAATTCCATATCGATCTGATACAGCTGGACGATCTTCTTGCCGTCTCGGACGGTCGCTTCGGCTGGATCTTCCAGACTTTCCAATTGGTGAATGCCCGTCAGCATTCGCATAATTAACCAGAGGCAAACAATTGTCATCGCGCTGGCATAACTGGCGAGGATAAAAAACCAGGCCTTGGGGATCATCTTCTCAGCCGTGGTTTCACTTGCTGCTACGGTTTCCATCACCGCCACCGGTGCCGGCTCGGTGAAATCTTCCTGCGGCTGTTGTTGGTCGGCCTGGACTTCGAGGCTGTTCTCGACAATCGTTGCTTCGGTGCTGGCACCCGATAACAGATCATCCAGGTTGTCGCCGTCGTCCTCATCTGCGCCGGCGCTGAAGTCGGGGAAATCGTTCAGTGCGTCCTCACTTTGTCCGCTCGGTTCGAATGGCGAAACCCCCTCCTCAAACATTGCCGACGGCAACTCTTCGTCACCGAGTCCCCCATCCAGATCCTGTTGGCCGTCCGGGGCAAACGTCAATGTCGGAGCCTCTGCCTCGAATTCAAACGACGGAAACTCAGCGGGCGACTCTTCCGGTATGGAATCGTTATCCCCTGTCTCAATCGCTGAAAACTCGGGGACGTCCGTCGCGGCTGCTTCCACATTTGGAACCGACGAATCGACAGACGCTGCGGTTGGCTCTGCTGCTGCCTCGCTGTTGTCAGGCGTCGAATCGATAACGGGTTCGGCAGTGGCTTCTGCGGGCGTCGGAACGATGTCCTGTTCCTGTTCGTCTTGTGCCTGTTCGTCTTGCTCTTGGTCGTCTTGTTTCCGGCCGAACGAAAACTGTTCTTCGCCGGAGTTGGCATCACCCGTCTCGTCAACCGCAGGCTCGGTGGCCGGCAATATTGCAGCACCGGCCAATTCCGATTCGTTCGCTTCGGTTTGTCCCGCGTCTGCAAGACCTGCGAAGTTGGCGAACATCCGCGCTTCGGGATCGGCTGGCTCTGGCGCAGCAGCGGCCGGCTCCGGTGTCGGGGTTGGCTCCGGTGCAGGGGGCGATTCATCAACATTCACCGGCGTCTGCGTGCTCGCATCGACACTCGGTGGGCAATCTGCCGCCGACACCATCAAATGGGTACCGCAATGAGGGCAGGCGACCGTCCCCGCCACAGTGACCAGGAATCGGCCCTGGCAATTTCCACAGGCCATTTCAACCGACATAAGTTTCTTCCATTCTCAAGCAACTGCAAATCGCGGCAAACCATTCATCACTTCGCGGCCAACGGGGCCGCGAGATCCAACCAATTCATTTTGGCCGTAGCCGCCTCGCGAAGCAACCGGTCTGGTTGATTGTGCTGCGTGACCCCCAAAATTGGGACTCCACACCGTCTGGCAATCTCCGCAGGTTCATCGCGTTCGTCGGCCGACTTGTCAGGCCGTTGGACTTCGTTCAGCACAATTCCGGCGATCGAAAGTCGTCTCGACCGCGCAACTTCGACCGTCAACAATGTGTGGTTGATCGATCCCAGCCCCAGGCGAACCACAATCAGCAGCGGCAGTTGAAGTTCTTCCGCCAGATCGGCCACTGTTTTCAGGTCGCTGAGCGGGCACAGCAAACCACCCACTCCCTCAACAATCAACAATTCGACACGTTCCTGCCACCATCGCACACCACCCGTTAGAAGCGCGTTGTCCACCGCGCGTCCCTCCAGACGTGCAGCGACCGGTGGTGCGACCGGCGCACGGAATTGTTGCGGACAGATGCGGTCGCGGGGGTGTACGCCGCCTGTTGCCTGCGACAACTCTTCCACGTCGGGCCAGAATGGTTGTCCGTCAACTCCCTGTTCGGCCCCGCTGCAGACCGGTTTGTAGACGCCCACGTTCAACCCCCGTTCCCGACTTTCTCGAGCAATGAGCGATGCCACGCAGGTCTTGCCAACGTCGGTATCGGTCCCCGTTACCAGCAAACCACGTGTCTCCATCAATGCTGTCCTCATTGCTAAGCAATTGGGTGGTCTGATTGTTCAGACTACACAGGAATTTCCGTTCACACATCCCGAAGGGCCGATGGGAGCATGCTCATGCGCAAATGGCGGATTGACCCTGATTCCATTGCCTCGTAGACTATAAATTGGGGCCTTTTCCGTAGCCGACAACCCACACTACAGGTGTTCGTGATGTCAATGCGATCCAGTTGCCAATTCCGTTCCGACTCATCCAGTATTCTCAGTGACCGACCGCGCTCGGCCGTTGCTGCGATTATCGCTGGCGTGTCGGTGCTGCTCGCATCCACCGTGGGATTCGCTCAGGCAAATGGAAAGGCAAAGAAGGTCAAGCACGATAACATTGTGCTGACGACGGCTCGGCCCGACAACGTGGAAATTCACATAACCTATTATCAGTCAGATGTCGGCAAGGAAACCCCCGTGGTTATTCTGCTGCACGCGGAGGGGTCAAACCGTCAGGTTTGGCTGGGGAAAACGGGATTCGCCGAGCGACTTTGGAATCAAGGCTATGCAGTCATCGCCGTCGATTTGAGAAAACATGGACAATCGGTGGTTCAGGGGCCTGCCAGGATGACGCCCGACGATCGGAAGAGAATGGTAGCCTTCGATATGGAAGCCGTCAAAGCCTTCATCTTCAAAGAACACATGGCCGAGCGGCTCAACATGAACAAGACGGCGATTATTGCGCCGGAAATGAGTGCCGCGGTAGCGATCATTTATACGATTCGGGACTGGCAGAAGCTGCCGTACGATGACGGTTTGCGGACACCGCGCGGCCAGGACATTCGCACATTGCTGCTGTTGTCTCCCGAATCCAAACCCAAAGGGCTTTCCACCGGTGCCAGTCTCCCATCCATTGGCAAACTGGCCAGCAACACCGCGCCCGCCATTTCATTCTCAACGGTGTTTTTCTACGGAATGGCAGACAAGAAAGACAAACGCGGCGAAACCAGACGCATGCACAAAACGGCCTCGGGCATCAAAGGTGCCAAGAAAAACGTGCTGATGCAGGCCTATCCGTTCAAGTACCGCGGCGTGGAATTGATCGGCAGGAATAATGCTCGAACAAAATGCGAAGAGCAAATGCTGGGATTTCTCGACGGTCGCCTGAAGAAGCTCACGCAAACGCCCTGGAAAGACCGCCGCAGCGCCTTTAACCGCGACTGAGTTTGGCGAAGGCACGACGGGCCGCCCGCTGGCCTTGGAAAACGAGCTGGTCATTCAAGTAGCCCGCCGCTCCGACGGCGGGATGTCTTGCTGTGCAAAAGTACGGCGACTTGCGACCAATGACTCCCCTCACGGAGTGTCGGGCAATCTTGCGCGGGCAAACGGATGTCGTTTGCGGTATGCTGAATCCAACAAAGCGATTCACCCTGCCCGGGAGCGAAGTCGATGCACAGCGAAGATTTTCCCACAGACATTGATCAACCGGTCGTGCGAGATTATTCCTCTGCTGTGGCCGCAAGGACGGATGCGAAGAAACAAACACGTCGGCGCGTACTCAAGGCATTGGCCGGATTGGGAATCGGATCGGCCGTGTTTCAACGGGCGTTGGCCGCGCAGGCCGAAAAGTCGAGCGACGTGACCGCCGACATGATTCAGCAGGCCGAGTGGATTGCCGGTCTCGAATTGAGCGAAGCGGATCGCAAATCGACCGCCGGCGCAGTCAACCGCGAGTTGGACAACTTTCGTCAATTGCGGGCGGTTCCGCTGGAAAATTCCGACGTTCCCGCGGTCCTGTTTCACCCGGCTCCGTGGCTCGCCCCCAACCGCAACAACGAACGGGGAACGGTCCGGCCCAGCGAACAGGCGGCCCCCATGCGGCCGGAGTCTGAAGAGGAACTCGCCTTTCTGCCGGTGACCGAACTGGCAGCGTTGATTCGCACGCGACAGATTTCGTCAGTCGAATTGACCAAGCTCTACCTGAAACGCTTGCAGCAATTCGACCCGGCCTTGTTGTGTGTTGTGACGTTGACCGAAGAACTCGCGATCAAGCAGGCCGAACGGGCCGACCGTGAAATTGCCGCCGGACGCTATCGCGGTCCGCTACATGGAATCCCCTGGGGCGCAAAGGACTTGATTTCGGTTCGTGGTTACAAGACCACTTGGGGAGCACCGCATTATCAGGATCAATCGTTCGATGTGACGGCAACGGTTGCCGACAAACTCGAAAGCGCGGGCGCTGTGCTGGTTGCGAAGTTGTCGCTGGGTGCGTTGGCGATGGGCGACCGCTGGTTTGGCGGCAAGACGCGGAATCCGTGGAACACGAAGCAGGGTTCCAGCGGGTCGTCGGCCGGTTCCGCCTCGGCAACTGCCGCGGGATTGGTGGGGTTCGCACTGGGCAGCGAGACGCTGGGCAGCATCGTTTCTCCTTGTCGCCGTTGTGGCACATCCGGTCTGCGGCCCACTTTCGGGCGCGTCAGCCGCAACGGTTGTATGTCTCTCTCATGGAGCATGGACAAGATCGGCCCGATCACACGATCGGTCGAGGATTGCGCATTGGTCTTCGGTGCATTGCATGGATTCGACGGGCTGGACCCGACGGCCGTTGATCGACCGTTTCACTGGCCGTCGCAGCGCAACGTGAGGACGCTGAAAGTCGGCTACTTTGAAAACGACAAACCGGTGGCCGAGCGGCCGGAACTTCAAGTCTTAACGAAAATCGGCGTCAAGCTGATACCGGTTAAATTGCCGGACAAATATCCCGTTGGGGCGTTAACGACAATTCTCGACACCGAAGCAGCCGCAGTCTTCGACGAGATTACGCGCAAGGGAATTACCGAGGGTTTGAATAGTTGGCCGAGAATTTTTCGGCTGGGACAGTTCGTTCCCGCCGTCGAATATCTGCGGGCCAATCGCATCCGTCGGCTGCTGATGGATGAGATGAAGACGTTAATGGCTGATATCGATTTGTACGTTGATGGCAACGACTTGGGGGTGACCAACCTCACCGGCCACCCGACGGTCGTACTGCCAAACGGCTTCCGTAAACGCGACGACGTCGAAACGCCGACATCGATTACGTTCACCGGCCGCCTGTACGGCGAGAGCGAATTGCTTGCCGTCGCACATGCCTACCAGCAGGCAACCGGACACCATCTGAAGCATCCACCGATGGAATCTTTGAAACCGGTCGCCGCGGACGAAAACTCATAATCGCCGGCAAGGTGGGTGCCACTGGCGTGTCGCCAGTGCAGCGCGGTAAACACTGGCGACACGCCAGTGGCACCCAACCGTTAATCGAAGCTCGAAGCGGAACTGCGTCTCGCGAATTAACCGCAGGCATGTGAACAAAACGCCCGGAACATCACGATGGTCCGGGCGTTTTTTCGTCACTCGACAACGGCAATCAAGAATTTCGGCCGTTCAACCCCGCTGACTCTTGTCGTTCGCCCCGGTTTCCGGGACACTCTCTTATTGCAATTGATATGCAATTGCATCAGGTTTGAATCACGAGGCTCCGTCAAAACCCGGTTGTGGGCGAACTCTGCGCTTGAATACCAGGGGTGTTGTGAGCCAACAGAGGGTTTTGACAGAACTTCACTGGGGCAGCAAAGATGACAGGTATCCGTGGGATTGTCGGCCGCGTATTGCTGTTGTTTCTGGCGATTTTTGCACGGGAATCGGCCGCGGCCGAAACGGCAGACGTGTCGCCAATCGTCGCGCAGCAGGCGTCTCCCAACTCCGATGTCGTGACAGCAATCAACAACAATACCGACTGGTGGCCAATCGCGCTGTTGACGGTTTACTGCCTGTTAATTGTGCTGGCATCGCTGGGCGGGGGTTGGCTGCCGATGATGATGAGCCTCACGCATAACCGGATGCAGTTGATGCTCAGTCTGGTTGGCGGGCTGATGCTCGGCATTGGCGTGTTTCACATGTTGCCGCACGCGGTTCACCAAATACCGCTCGACCGGGCCGTGTGGTGGATGATGGTGGGTATGTTGACGATGTTTTTTCTCATCCGCACGTTCCATTTTCATCAACACGAGCCGGTGGACTTAACGGAAGTGATGGGCGACACAACCGACGCGGCGCACGACCATGATCACGACCACGACTGCGGACACGGTCACCACCACGCGCACTCGCAGAATCTTGGCTGGGTGGGAATCACGTTGGGGCTTTCGATACATACTCTTATTGACGGGATCGCGCTGGGAGCGAGCGTGACGGCAGCGACGAGTCACAGCACCGAATGGCAGTTGCTGGGACTGGGAACATTCCTGGCCATCGCGTTGCACAAGCCGCTCGATGCCGTCTCGATCACATCGCTGATGCTCAAAGGGGGTTGGACTGCCGGTTGGCGACACGCGGTCAACGGGGGATTTGCGCTGATGTGTCCGCTCGGCGCGTTTCTGTTTGTGTTGGGCATCGAACGGTTTGCCGGCAGTCAGGCGGTCATTGTGGGGTGCGCATTGGCATTTGCGGCCGGTGCATTTCTTTGTATTTCGCTGGGCGACTTACTTCCGGAAATGGAGTTTCACTCGCACAACCGGTTGCCGTTATCGATGGCGTTGATTGTGGGCATCGCGCTAGCGTGGGGCATCCGCTTCCTCGAGCCGAGCCACCTGCATTCGCCGCAGACGAGCGAGAACGCTTCTCAATTCAACGGCACGACCGACAGTAACCCTTGAGCAGAATCTCGGTCACACGGCCGATGCGGCCGGCGCGGCGCTTACTGGCGGTGTTGAATTCCACGTCGCCTAAACAGGTCACGCCGCCGCAATCGACGCAGACGAAATGCGGATGGCCGCCGTCGTGGGGATCGCTGGGACTCTTCAACTCGAACCGCCAGACGTGATCGCCCAGCTCGGTTCGGCTGAGCAAATTGGCATCGGTCAGATCGACCAGGTTGCGGAAGACCGTTGCCTTGTCGAAACCGAGCGGTGCCAAATCGCAGGCCAACTCAGCGTGTGAAATGGGCGACGTCGCGCGTCGCAGTTGTCCCATCACCGCCAACCGTGAGGCCGTGCAACGCAGACCGGCATCGCGAATCAGCGCACGCAGCTCGGCAACCTCGTCGCTGCGCTGTTTCGATTTCATCGACCTGACTCCGGGACTTTTGGGTGACTGCAGCCGATTATACGGCAGCGGAACTCGGCAGTCCACGTTGTCGCGGCCGACGGCAAATGTTACATTCGATATCAGTGCTGAATTGTCGGCATCCTGCCTGTGTGCTGAATGTCCCGCCGAAATCTTCTGCAATCCCCTGGAGAGAATCCATGGTCCGTTTTTGCCTGCCCGTTGCGATGTTGTTTGCCGTAGTACTGTCGTCGTTGTTGGGAGACGCCGCCGAGTTGAAGGCTCCCACCGCCGAATGGCCCAGTTGGCGTGGTCCCAATCGCGATGGGATTTCGACCGAGAAGGGATTGCTACAGGAATGGCCCGAAGACGGACCGACGCTCTCCTGGCAGGCTTCCGGTTTGGGCAAAGGCATGTCGAGCGTGGCGATTTCCGGCGGCCGCATTTTTACGATGGGCAACCTGAAAGGCGGCACAGCACTAATCGCGATGAACCTCGAAGACGGCTCGATCCTGTGGGAATCGCCCGTAGGAGGCGGTAATCCCAATTGCACGCCGACCGTCGATGGCGATCTCGTCTACGCGCTGGGACGCAGTGGCGATCTGGTTTGCGTCGAGGCGGCGACAGGGAAAGAGGTTTGGCGAACCGTTTACAAAAGAGATTTCGGCGGCAAGATGATGTCGGGTTGGGGATACAGCGAATCGCCGCTGATCGACGGCGACCGCTTGATCTGCACCCCGGGTGCCAACGACGCAATGATCGCCGCCCTCGATAAGAAAACGGGCAAGGTCATCTGGAAGGCGGAACAACCCAAAGACGTTGGCAATCGCGGAAACGACGGTGCCGCCTATTCTTCCATCGTCGTCAGCAAGGGTGCCGGCGTAAAACAGTACATCCAGTTGACCGGTCGCGGCATCATTTCCGTCGATGCCAAAACCGGCCAGACATTGTGGACCTACAACAAAATCGCCAACGGAACGGCCAACATTCCCACGCCGATCGTTAAAGATGACTACGTGTTCTGCTCGTCCGGATATGGTGGCGGCGGAGCGGCCTTGTTGAAATTGACGTCCGGCGGCGCAGGAAAGATTGATGTTGAAGAGGTCTACTACCGCTCGTCACGCGAGCTGCAGAATCATCACGGTGGAATGATTCTCATCGGCGATCACGTTTACATGGGGCACGGCCACAACAAAGGATTCCCCACCTGCGTCGAACTGAAAACTGGCAAGATCGCCTGGGGGCGGAATCTTCGCGGTCCAGGCGGCGATTCGGCGGCGATTGTGTACGCCGACGGCCACCTCTATTTCCGCTATCAGGACGGCATCATGGCACTCATCGAGGCGACTCCCGAAGAGTACCGCTTGAAGAGTTCGTTCAAGTTGGCATCGGTCAAAGGACAAAGTTGGCCGCACCCGGTCATCGCCGGCGGCCGATTGTATCTCCGCGACCAAAACGTGCTGATGTGCTACGACATCCGCAAGTAGTCGTCTGTTGGCGAGCCGCCGGCATTAAGCCGGCGGTTACGATCGAGTTTCTGTGAAAGAGACAGACAACCATGCTGCGATTCTTAACAGCATTGCTCGTATTCGGTGCCTTCCTTTCGGTCGCCCGCGCTGCGGAAACCGAGCGGCCGAACATTGTGCTGATCATGGCCGACGATGTCGGTTGCGATGCGATTGGTTGTTACGGGGGTGAGTCGTATCCAACGCCGAACATCGATCGGCTGGCGGCCGGCGGTCTGCGGTTCAACCACTGCTACAGTATGCCGTCGTGTCACCCAACACGCATCTGTTTGATGACCGGGCAATATCCGCGTCGGCTGAAAAACCCCAAGTGGGGTTCATTCCCCGGCGACGTGGAAAAGAACACCTTCGGCCGCCTGTTACAGCGGGCCAGGTATGCGACCGTGGTCGCAGGCAAGTGGCAACTGTCACTGCTGGGAAAAGACCTCAAGCAGCCCAACCGCATGGGGTTCGCGCAATACTCGCTGTTCGGTTGGCACGAAGGGGCACGGTACTATCAGCCGTTGATCTGGCAGAACGGCAAACGCCGCGATGACGTGAAGGACCGTTTCGGTCCCGATGTCTACTGCGAGTTCTTGATCGACTTCATGAAGACAAACCGTCGGCGTCCGTTCTTCGCGTACTTCCCGATGGCCCTCTGCCACGATGTGACCGACGATCTCGACAAGCCGGTCCCCTACGGGCCGCGCGGCCGTTACGATTCCTTCGCCGAAATGGCCGCCGATATGGACCGAATCGTCGGAAAGCTGGTTACCGCCGTCGATGATTTGGGTCTGCGCAAGAAGACGGTCATCCTGTTCACCGGCGATAACGGCACGCCCTTCCGCTCGACCATCCGCGTCGAAGGGAACAAGTACATTCGCGATCCGGTCTTTTCCGTTTACAAAGGCCAGCGCGTTCAAGGTGGCAAGACCAAGCTGACCAACGGCGGCACCAACGTGCCTTTGATCGCCAGTTGGCCGGGCGTGATCGAACCGGGCGGTGTGGTGGATGACCTGGTCGATTTCAGTGACTACCTGCCAACGTTGGCGGAATTGATCGGTGCCAAATTGCCTGCCGGTGTCACATTGGACGGCCAGAGTTTTGCAGGCCGGTTAATGGAGGGCAAACCGTCACCGCGAACGTGGGCATATTCCGAAGCGCCACGCAACCGCTACTGGGTCCGCACGCAACGCTGGAAGTTCTACAACGACGGTCGCTGGTTCGACATGCACAACGATGCGTTTGAAAAGAAGCCGCTCAAGGGTGAACAGTTGCCGAAGTCTGCCGGTGACGCGAAGCGGCTATTGACCGCGGCGATGAAACAGGTCGGCGGTTTGGCTTCGAAGGGTGATTAGGATCGAGCGATGAAATAAGTGTCGAATGTTCTGTAGTGGTGGCTTCCAGCCGCCACGATTTGCGTTGGAACTTGGCGGCTGGAAGCCACCACTACGACAATACTTTTCGCAGCATGCCCAGCGGCGACGCGGAGCGTCGAGGACTTGCGTTCCCACGCGGAGCGTGGGAACGAGAATGCCATTTAGTGCGGTTGGGTGTTAATCGTAGCGGTCGCCACATTGACGGAAGTAGTTGCGGCATTCGGCCGGAGTGAATTCGTCGAGGATGGTGCCGCACAGTTCCCAGAGTTTATCAACAGTGCGTTGGTCGCCGTCGCGCAAAAGTTTCTTCAGCTTGGAGAATGCCAACTCAATCGGATTCAGGTCGGGCGAGTACGGCGGCAGATAGCGTAATTCCGCTCCGGCTGATTCGATCGCTTCGCGGACGCCGGCCACTTTGTGACTCGATAGGTTGTCCATAATGACGACGTCTCCCATCAGCAGTGTCGGCACGAGTTGCTGCTCGACCCATGCCAGAAACAGCTGCCCGTTGATGGGGCCGTCCACTGTC
>CAUZOL010000030.1:0-35383 GCA_963581435.1 Planctomycetota bacterium | reverse complement strand
TCAGCCGAATCCGCGGTTACGTCTCGACGCTCCGCAAAAACGACCTGAAAATCCTGGACGGCATCCAATCCGCCTTCCACCAGTCCCCCAACCTGCCAGCGCACATCTTCGTCACTGGGTAGTTACTAAGGATAAAGGAATCACAGCAACGGGTGCGATTGGTGCCGACGGCTCTTACTCGCTGCAAATGCGTGATGGAGGCAACATTCTCGTTGGCACGTATCAGATTGGCGTGGCTCCGCCGACTACAGAGATGACACCCGCCGAACAGGAAGCGGTCAACCTCACTGGAAAAATGCCGGCGGCGAAGGAGTGGCCTAACATTCCCGAGAAGTATCACGTCCCAGAGAGCAGCGGGGTTGTCTTTGAAATCAAAGAAGGCAGCAACGAGTTTGACCTCGACATGCAAGGCTGAACGGCATCGTCGCTGACAGCTGACGGCCTGCTGCTTCTCATGCGACTGCGTGGGAAGCAGCTTGTGAACGTCTGCGGTCCCGCCCCGGCCGCCTGATCTTGAAACTGGTCGAAGTCACAACGTTCGTGCCGCGATCCCCGCGGTCAGATCTTCATTATAAGCAAACAACGCCGGAGTGCCGCCGGTGTGGATGAAGATGATGTTGTCGCCTTCCTGGAATCGGCCGTTTCGGATTTGGTCGATCAGGCCGGCCATCGCTTTGCCGCTGTAGATTGGATCGAGGAGAATTCCCTCGGTGCGGGCCAGTAGCGCGATGGCTTCCAGACCGCCGGGTGAGACGATTCCGTAACCGGGGCCGATGTAGTCGAAGTTGACGCTCACATCGTCCTTTGAAAGGCGGGTGTCGATGTCGAGCAGTTCGGCCGTCAGGTTGGCGATGCGGGCCATGTCTTCCTGTGTGTCCCATTCCCAGCGAATCGGGCAGATGCTACGGACAGGGAAACTGCACCCCATTGCCGCCGCCGCCAATGCCAAACCGGAACCTGTCGAGCCGGCAGAGCAAATGTAGAGAGCGGTTGGCTCGACGTCCTGTTGGCCGCATTGCTCCAACAGTTCGGTGAGGCAGAGCGCATAACTGACGGCGGCCAATGGTTTCACCGTGTCGCGGTCCCACGCATACACGCGGCGTCCCGCGCTGCGATACTGTTCGGCCACCGCGTCGATGCGGGCATCCAATTGTGAACCGACCGGTTCCTCAACAATTTCGATACTCGCGCCCACCAGGTGATCGATCAGCAGATTCCCCTGAATTACATCGGGGCCGTCGGCCGGCTTGCCGCGACCTAACACCAAATGACAGTCGAGCTTCGCTTTGGCGCAGGCGGCGGCCGTTTGCCGGCAGTTGTTGCTCTGCACGCCGGCACCCCACACGAACAGGTCGGCTTCTTTCTTCAGCGCGTCGGCCAGCAGAAACTCGTTGTGCCGCGTCTTGTTCCCACCGAACGCCAGCCCGCTGCAATCGTCACGTTTGATCCAGACCGTCGGGCCACCCAACACGGCCGAGAAGCGGTCGAGCCGCTCCAACGGCGTCGGCCAATGACCCAGCGGAAATCGAGGCAAGCGGTTGATTTGTTCGTTGAGACGTTCCCGGGAAATGGCGGATGTCGACATGCTGTTTTCAACCCCGTTCGAGTGGTTGCAGTTCGCGCAAGACGACATGAGTATATGGAACACTCAGTGACTGGCGATACTCTATGCCCTGTAGGCAGCGCCCTCCGTGGCGATTCGGGTCGCGAAATCGACGGCGGAACGGGACGGAGTCCGACCCCTGCAGCATCATCTTTGTCCCGGCAATATGGCCGGAGTATGATCCGGGGCAACGCCTCTCAGGCGGCCTTAGCCTGTCGCTGCACCGGTTTGTTTCCGGCGCTGTTGTCGGCATCACCCGCGCGTGACTTCATGCGGTCGGCCAGTGTCAGCATGGCGGGGAGCGTTACCAGCGAGACGAACAGGCAACTGCCGATGCCAATGACCAGGACCAGCCCCACGCTGTACAGGCCGCGATGGGCGGCGAACATCATGCTGCCGAAGCCGATCATTGAGGTAAGCGAGGTGAGCACGATGGCGTTGATTGTGCTTGATGAGGTGCGGTATGCGCCGCGGCGCTGCATGCGGTAATCGTGCACGACATGGACGCCGTCATCGACGCCGATGCCCAGTACCAACGGCAGCACGATGAGATTGGCCGGGTTCAAATCGATGCCGGTCAGTCCCAGCACGCCCAGCATCAACAGTCCGCCGGTGATGGGCGGGACCATCGCAAACGCGGCATCACAAAGATTGCGGAAGTCGAGGATGGCGGCGATAGCGACGGCCATTCCCACAAAGCCAATCACCAGCATCACCGGGTTAATTGTACCGCCGCGCGTGCTGACGATCATGGCCGACAGCGTCACCACCACCAACGGCGGCAGGAGCGTCAGCAGTTTGTGATCGCGATGCAGGAAGTCGATCAGCAGCACGACACAGATGACGGCCAATGCGTAGACGGCGGCCGATTTGTAGCTGTCGAAAATCTGTCGCGATGCTTCGTAGTTCTGTAGCGGCGTACCGGTGACATCAGGATCGACCGAGCGAACTTCCTCGACGAATTGCGTCAGCGGCTCGACATCCCAGATTTGTTCTTTGGGGTAAATCTGCAGCAGCCATTGTCCCTGCGGGCTGACAAATCGCGTTGTGAGTTCATCGGGGAGATCGTTCAAGGCGACCGGTTGGGTGTCGGAAGCAGACTCCAAGGCGCGAAACTGGCCGAGCAACGCCGCCGCCGTGCGGTGTTGAAACGCGTTGAGAAAGTCGGTTTGATCTTTCAGCGACATATTTTCAAAACGGTCGAGAAAACTATTGAGCGTGCGAGCCACCTTTTTGGCCTGGGGATCATCACTTTGGCGCAACGACTGGTACAATCGCTCCGTATCGCGTCCGATGTTCGACGGATTGACCGAGGCAAAACGTGGCGGTCGTCTTGGAAGTCGCGCAAGCTGAGCGCGGAATGCCTGCACCAGCAGCCCGGTTTCTTCTGTTGGGTGAGCCGGCAGTCTCGACGCCAACTCTTCGACGTGATCGACGCTCGACAGCTTTTCAAACTTCCATTTGAGCGCCCGCGCTTCGGCCGGTGTGTCGGCGATTGCCACCGCAAATAACAACGAATTATTGGCGTTCTCGAAGACGCGGTTCTGCACATCGACCGATTCCAACCCCGCCGCCTGCAGATTCAACAGGTTGTAGTCGTACCGAACGCGCGGCTCGAAACCGCCTTCACTGTACCGCACCACTTGCGAGCCGACGCCCACTATTAGCAGTATAGAAGCGATACCGACAAGTGCCGGGAACCGCGCGGTTAGTCCTCGCAGCCAACTCGCCTCGAACGGCGTCGGGAGTTTTTTCGGTTCGACATTCTTGTCGGCCAGCGACACCAACGCCGGCAGAACGAGAAATGTGGCCGCTGCACACAACAGAATGCCGCCGCCCACAATCACGCCCAGTTCGGCAACGCCGAGAAACTGCGTGAAAGTCGCGCAGAAAAATGCGAGCGAGGTGGTGATTGCTGCAGTGATAATGCCCGCGCCGACTCCGGAAGATGTCTTCAACAAAGCAGGCTGCAGTGACTCGCCTTCGTGCCGGAGTTCCAGGTAGCGCGCGAGGTAGTGAATTGCGAAATCGACTCCCAGCCCAATCAGAATGACGGCAAACGAGACCGAGAGAATGTTCAGATGGCCGATGGCCAATGTCGTATATCCCACCGACCAGGCGATGCCGACGACCAACATGCCGAGCGCCAACAGGGGGTGACGGAACCCGCGAAAGCCGAGAAACAATAACAGGCCAACACCGACAAACGAGACGATCGATGCCGTCGTCATGTCCGATTGCGAACGACGCATTTCGTCGCTTTCGAGGACGGGGATGCCGGTCATGCCGATCTTGGCATCGGGCTGGGTGGCCGAAACCTCGGCGATGACTTCCCGCAACCGGTCGATGGAATTCGACGCTCCATTGAGGTCGTCGGCATCTTCTGCAGGATAGGTTTTCAGGAAACCCATCGTTCGTGCGTCGTTCAGCAGGTAGACGAACCGCTTCTGTTGGTCGCGTAACCGCGAATCGACCGGGACGACCTCGGGCCAAGGGGACCGAAAGTCGTTCGGATCGATAAGAAAACGCGACATGCTGGTCGCAAACAGATCGGCATGCTGCACTAAGTGGTCGTTCGATTGTCCGGCCGCATTCGACGTGTTTGCTTCCTGTGCACGCAACTGCGAGTCCATGCGGTTCAGCAGTACGTCGAGCCGGATGAGATCCCAGCGGCCCTGAAGAACGGGGCGATATTCTTTGAACCGCGACAGTCCCGCTTCCAATTGCTTGGGGCTGAGATAGTGCAAGCCTTTGTTACGCAGTCGGCCCGGCTCAATTTTGTAGAGCACGTTGCTGAATAATTCCGGCTCGGCAGAGAGTCGCGAACCGAGATCTTCGAGTGTCTGCTCGATTGTCGCGGGGTCGCTTGCCTCGACGACGACGACGATGTCTGACGTGTCACCAAAGCTCTCGGTGTAATTGATCCAACGCCGTTGAAAGGCGGCATTCGAGTCGATCAAGTCCGACCGCTGCGTCTTGAAATCGAGCTGCGTTACCGTCAGGCCAACCGCCGCACAAGCCAGCAAGAGAACAATGCCGAGAGTCAAACGCGGGCGGTTGGAGACCAGTTGGGTGACAGAGCGCAGCGCGTCTGTCAGCAACGTGTCACCTTGCTGCTTCGTGTCGCTTTGGCGATCAGGGGCGTCCTGCCGCATTCCTTGTTTTCCCCGCATCCTTGCAGAGGTCGATCAAAGCCGTCAGCGATTCGCTTTCAGCCAGAAATTACCGAGGGGCCCGCATCAATGGAAACCTTCGACACTGAAGGGAAAGAGCATCGACACGATTAACATTCCGGCTGGAGGCGAAAACGTTGCACATACCGTACCAGAAGCCGCTGTTTTGTACGGTGTTTGAGAGGCGACAAGACGCAAATCCCCACTGGAAAACAGCTTGTTGCGCGGAGCCGAATAGATGTCAGAAGGCGGGGATTGTAGCGACAACAGTGCTGACGAGGCAAGGCGGCTTGACGCAAAATGGGAGCTATAGGGCAACTGTGGGTTGCGAGCCGCCGAAAGTCAGAGACAACTGGGAATCGTTCAGAATGGCAGTTCAGAATGGTAGTTCAGATCCCAGTCCCGCCTCGATGGCGCGCTCGACGATGATCGCCGCCAACGCAACGTCTTCGATTGCCAGACCGACCGATTTGAATAACGTCACGTCCTCCGGAACGGCGCGGCCGGTCTTCTTTCCAGCCACCACGTCGGACAACTCGTACATCAGCTGCCAATCGGTCAAACCGTCTTCGAGCGATTCGACGAAATCCCCTGCTTCCAGTCGGCAGGCTTCAATGCTGTCGCAGACGATACGGTCGGCCCGTTGCACGGTCGTGGGGTCGATCTCCGCCTTGCCAGGAAAGTTCGAGCCGACCACGTTCAAGTGTGTGCCTTCATCGAACACCTTGCCATCGAATACCGGGGCCTTGCTGGTCGTTGCGGTGATGATGATGTCTTTCTCGGCGGCCGCTTCATTGGGTGAATGCACGGGGACGACTTCCGTGGCGCAGAATTCGGTCATTTCTTCGGCAAACGCGCGGCGACGTTCGTCGTCGCGGCCGTAGACTTCAACGCGTTCGATACGGCGGACGCTGCACACGGCCTTGAGTTGTGTACGGGCCTGTTTGCCAGTGCCGAACAGTCCAACTGTCTTTGCATCGGGGCGGGCCATATAAGAGGTCGCCACAGCGCTGGCGGCCCCAGTTCGCATCTGGCCGAGATAATCGGCTTCGATCAGCGCGGTCATCTCGCCGCTTGCCGCATCGTAGATCGCAACGTGAAACCGCGCACCGCTTTTGCAGGTTGTGTAGTTCTTCCAGCCGAGTAATCCCAGATATTCCGCGGCGGCCGACATCGAATGCAACACGATTCCCGGCGCGAAAGCTCGCCGCCGTGCAACGTTGTTCGCCGTTCCGTCGGCGAGTCGGCGGAAGGATTCTTCCACCGCATCAATAGCCGCCTCCATGTCAATCACGCCACGGACATCATCTTCGGTCAGATACAGTGCAGGCATGCTTCACCGACATCTTTGGTGGAAATCAATTGAGGGTCGTATTGTAGCCGTCGCGGGGACTGGATCCCTCGGGACGCAGCCCGAGGGCTTTAAAGCGTGACATTAACACTCTGGGCTTCAACAAACGTCAGGCTTCGTCTTCTCCCAACTCGTCGTTAATCAAGTCAATCATCTGTCGCAATCGGCCGATACTTTTGCGGTCGAATTGAAACGCGATTCGCGACAAGTCCTTCAAATGTTCGTCGTCGGCTTCGAGCTTGTGAACCGTTGTCTTTTCGATGCGGCCCGCTTCGATGATATCGCCGAATTCGTCGTTCAGCCGTTCGATGAATTGTTCGTTCGGATCGCGATGCAGCCTCAATACCAATTTGCCGCGCACATACCGCAGGCTATTGTAGACCGAATAGAAGCCCATGATTTCATCCACGGCTTCATCGACGTCGTCGGTCACTTTGTACAACGAGCGGTCATCCGGGCAGATGAGTCCGTTGCGCAAAAGTTGCTCTTCGATAAACTCGACCCACGACGACCAGTAAGTTCCGCCCGGCTCATCGATGCAGATAATGGGCATCAAATCGCGTTTGCCGGTTTGCACGAGCGTCAACGTTTCGAAGCACTCATCTTGTGTGCCGAATCCGCCGGGAAATGACGCGACGGCGTGCACTTCTTTGACGAACAATAATTTTCGGGTGAAGAAGTACTTCAGGTGGACAAGTTTGTCATCGTTATTGATGACGTAATTGGCTTCCTGCTCGAAGGGCAGCATGATATTGACGCCCATCGCCATTTCTTTTCCGGAACCGACGTGCGCTCCCTCCATAATGCCGCCGCCGGCTCCAGTCAGCGACATCCAGCCTTCTTCCGCCATCCGCCTGCCGAACAACGTCGCCTGTTTGTAGGCCGGATGATCGGGTGACGTTCGCGCCGAGCCGAAGACGGTGACCTTCCGCTGGCGACGGTAGGGCGTAAACACCTTGAAGGCGTATCGCAGTTCCCGTAGCGCCCGACTGAGAATCTTCAGGTCGCCCCGCGTCGCGCCGTCGCGCGCCAGCTTGTCGGCCGTTTCCTTGATCTCGTCGATCAGTTCCGAATGCTGTGTCAGCACCGACTCGTGTTCGGTCGGCATGACATCCGATTCGGAAACGTCGGACGGCGCGTGTTTGTGTCTTCGTTTCATGCTACTGACTTGCCCTCGTCCGTGGAACGGTCAGTTCGGCACTCGATATGTCGCACTCACGATACGTCGCACTCATCGGCTGGAAAGTGAATGGTTGGTGAGGCCGCGTCAATCCGCGTTGGCTCATCCCGCCAAGGCACTCAGTGCTTCTTCGCGCGTGTCATAAATCGCCCATAGCGTATCGAGTGCTGTCACCCGCAACAATTCCGATGCCATCGTACTGGCCCCGCACAACACGAGTTCGCCACCGCTGCTCTTGACCAGCTTATGGCATCTTAGCAGCAACGCCAAAAATACCGAACCAAAATAGCTGACCTCGCTCAAATCGACGACGACCATCGGGACTTCCTGCTCGCGCAGTGGCTCCATCACAATGTCGGCCGACTGTTCGATCAAATCCCACCGCATCGACTCCACGTCGGGTGCCGGAATAATGACGACGGTGTTACCGTGCCATTCCAGTTGAAAGTTCTGTTGCCCATCCGGCATTTGAATTATCCAGTGTGCCAATTTGGGTCGAGAGTCAAGAGTTGAAACTGCAAGCCAAGGGGTGATTGACTATCAACCATCAACGTTCAATTCGTCGTGCAATGCGACTGCGATGGCCAGATTCCCACCATTCGTGCCACTTCTTGATCTTAGCATCATAACCGTTTTCGTCGACCAGGTTGGCTGGTCTTTTTCCGGGAAGTGTTAATTGGTCGAGACTGTTCAGGATGGCACGGCGAACGTCGATATGCCGCTCCGTCCAGCCGCGACGGATTAACGGCTCGATAAACCAGGTGCTTTCGGTCTCTCCCATGGCTTGAATCGCCTGCATCCGAATTCTCGGTTCGGCGCTCCAACTCAGTCGCGAAAGCTCCTGCATTCCCAGTCGATCTCCCAGATGCGCCATGGCGATGACCGCTGCGATTCGCAGATCGGCATTTGAGTGTGTCAGCAGTGAATGAAGACCCGGATTGCGGGTTGCAGTATTTGGTTCGGTGTCGGATGAGTTCCCATTGCCGGCCCGTTCTTGCAGCACGCTCGGGTTTCCGCAAAGTCCCGCCGCTTTGACAGCGGCCAGCCGTACGCGTTGATCGGGATCTCCAAACAATTGCAGCTGCTGCAACCAGTTCGCATACTGCGGACGCGGATGACGCCGGACATACTCACACCCAAGAAACCGTATGTCGGCCCGTTCGTCGTTCAACGCCCGCAGCGCCACTTGCGCATGGTCGTCCGTTGCGTCGTGCATCACAGCCGTCATTGCGTCGTGCCAGATCAAGACATCCTGCCTGCTATCGAGATGCAGCAATAATCTGCGAACAACGAGACGGCTCAGTGATCCCGCAGCCGCAGCCTCGCGTAATTGTCGGGCGCCGCGGCGCTTTCGCTGCAAGTCCGGATATTCCATTTCATTCAATGCGGCATGGGCGGAACTTAGCCGTGGCAGCAATTTGCGATAGACAAAGCCCGTGTCCCCCCCACGCAGCTTCAACAGGAACTCTTCGACAATCGGCAAGTCATCCCGGTGTAGCTGCATGAGCTGCGATACCGCTTCGGCGTGTCGCGGTGACCCGGGCGATCGGTCGGCGGCGGTCGCAATCTGCAGCAGCGATTCGACATCGCGCACGAACAGCGCGTTCGGCTTGTGCGGCGAACCAAACGTTTCGACGCCGACACGGTCGGTAAAATGTAGCGGGACATCGAGTCTCGATCCCAGGTCGGCGACGGCACGCGTCCGAACTTCATGCCGGGGCGAATTGAACGTAGAGAATGCGTCGGCAATCGGGCGTCGTCGTCGTAGCTGTTGGAAGGCGAGTCGGCGCGTCGGTCCCGAGCTGTCGCGTAACGCAATCAGTAACAACGTCAATGCGGGGTCGTCGCGCCAGTTCTCGATACTGGTGACCGCCGCTTCCTGAACCTGCAGGTCTTCGTCTCTGAGCATGTCCTGCATGACGAAGTACGATCGAGTTGACGGATAGAAGGCCAGCTTTCTGGCAACGACCTGCCGCACCGGTGACGATTTATCGGCGACGAAAGGTGCCAACTCCTCAACGCCCCAGCGCGAAAGCCCGCCGATTGCTGCTGCACGAACGGTTGCTTCGGGCCGCTAGGCCTGTTCGTGTAATGTCTTACGGGCCGCCGGTGTTCCGAGCCATCCAAGACTTTCAAGTGCGTCGAGGCGAACCTGAGTGTGCCGATCTTGCAATTGGGATTCAAGAATTGTCGAGGCATCGGTCACCCCGCCACGGTAATTGACCACTGCCGCCCATCGACCGAAGGTGCGGCGGATTGTCGCATCGGTATCCGATCGGCAATTGAGAATTGTCTCGGGCCACAGTGAACCGTCATACGGTAATGCCAACGCCGACGGTTCGCTGACGGCGATGGAAAACTTTCTGTCACGACGGCGGCGGCGCGCCAGCGCATGAATCAGGCAACTCTCGACGGCGGCCCGCCGAACCTGCAGTGGCACGCGATGGCCCTCTTCAGACACTCGCAGTGCATTTGAGAGACGAGGAATGAGAGCAGGGGCCACGTGACTCGCGATACTGAGACACAACTCGCTACGCACTCGATTGGGAAGGTCGGGCCGTTCCAGGACGCGGCCAGCGCGAGCCAGCTGTTCGTGCGGATCGGTGGCATCGCTTGCCAACGTCAGGCACCACGCCTCGCCGGCGGCGGCCCGCATCGAGGCGGAAAGTTTTTCCAGATTGTTCTTTTCCTCCGCAGCTTTCTTCAACGGTGAGACATCGTTGACGCGTTCCAAAACGTTCTCAAGCAACTTGGCCTGCCGCGACTGGGGCTTCGCGTCAACTGGGGTTTTGGACTTGGCATCGGTTTCGTTCGCCAGATCCAATTCCGTGTTCAGTTGCTGGGCGATACGTTTTATGAGCGCGTCGATGGACTCGTTTGTGCTGCCGATGGCCGCGATGTCGGCCCTGGCTTTTGCGAGGGTCCCGCCATCAACGATGTCTGGCTGCGATGTCTTCTTGTCGGGCTTTATCGCATGCTTTGGGTAAGAGGTCACAATTCGTTCGAGAACCGGCAGAAACTCACGGGCTGCGACCGGGTCGCGTTGGGCGAGAAGAATTGCGGCGTTCCAACCGCTGAGGGTGTTTTCGCCGGCAAGTCGTTTCAAGTAGCGCTTGCCGAGGCTGTTGACGGCGGTGTGCTGCGACATTCGTGACGGATCGTCGTCCAATGAATCCAACACGTCTTCGACATCGAGTGGCCAGAAGCCATTCCAATGCTGTGAGCCGGGCGATGTGGCATCCGCCGACTCTCCGTGAGTCGATTCTTCCAAGCCGGTCGCTGAGGAATCGGCCGGTTCATCGGCTTTTGTCCCATCTGTCGAAAGAGGCGTCTTGGGGATGTCTTTCGTAGCGCGATCTGTTCGTGCTGTGTCGAGTTGGCTGATGGCGTTGTCGAGTATTTGGTTTCCAAACACCCAGCGGCGTGCGTGATTCATCTCGTCGTTTTTGAGGTCAGCGAACTCCAATTCCAGCAACGACGAGTTCGGGCTTGGTTGCCACGAATCGCGGTCCAGCTGTTGACGCATCGCGTCGAGCATTTCGGTCGACAACGAACTGCCAAATGGCAGCGCATCGGTATCGAAGAGACGGCAGCCGGAGCAAGCCATCATCGCGATCATGGCGAGTGATGCGTATCGGTTCACGAGTCGTGACATCGTCATTCAGACGGCGCGACACTACCGGCCGCCATCTGTCAGAAAGGATTGGTGGGAATTGCCGGAAACCGGCCAGGAATGTTGAGGAGAGGTGCGGAAGGATAGCAAGAATGCCGCTTTTGGTGAAGTGCAGAAATACAGGCGTACGGTTCTTGGATATACGACGCAGCCTGCAGACGCGGCATTTGATAGGGGAGAAGCAACCCGAGGCGGCTTCGCTGCCTCGATTCTACTTATTCCCGATTGACGCGGTCGGTTCGACCGCGGGGCCACCGCCCTTAGCCGCCATCGGTTTTGGGGCTTGCAACTGCGGCAATCCCGGTGCCACGCGATCGACACTTGGCTTATTGTCGTTGGACCACGTTTGCTGGGCTTGAAGGATTGCAACAGGAATCGGCGCGTTGGTGAGTACGCCGTTGATCACCGTTGGCTGCTTCAATATGTGCAGAACTGGCGGAAGAATCTGCTTGTACGTATCGCTGACTGCTTTTTGCGCGGCGAATTTTGAAATGAGAGTTGCCGGCTTCACCTGGGTAATACGCGCCCTCTCTGTAGCATCCAGTGGCTTGAACGCAAGGTAGGTATCCAGAAAACATTGCTGCCAGTAGAACTGGTTGGGGTTCTTATTGTACGCCGCAGACATTCCACCACTGAGAACAACAATCTCATGGGCGATCAGATCCGATCGGACGGTGGGATGCAAAGAGATCCGCCCCAGCGATTTGGCCGCTTCTGAGCGGACAATCCATGGGCGATTTTGATCTCGCATGACGTCCACCAACTTTTGGACGTGGAACGGCTTTTGTGTCGGCGCGGGATCTCCGGGAACGGTTTGCAGAATCAGAGGTTCGTCGATGCAGCCGATTGCTTCGACCAGCACCCACGGATACCAGTACATCGATGCCTTCTGATCCAGTTGCGACATCAACTCGACGGCAATCGCGTTCTTCTGATCGCGAGTGGCCTGGCTGGCCAGCAGGACGCGTTTCAGTCCCTGCACGGCGGCAATCTTTACAGGTTCCGATTGGTCCTTGTCGCGCATGATGTCCATCAACGGAACTGCGATCTCTGCATAGGAGACCGACCCTTTTCCGCCTAGTCCACCGGCGACGATGTCCAGTCGGTTCAGCAACATCACAACGTTCAATCGAACGTAGAAGTTGTTATCGAGTAAGTCTTGCGACTTCGTGATGATTCCGTCGAAAACGTACTTGCGAAATAGCTTTTTCAGACTCGCTGAATTCTGATCTTTTGCGGCACCTTTGATTTCTCGCAAAAACAGATCGTTGAATTTCGGCAGCTGGCGACGAAACGGGATGGGCGGCAGCGGCTTTGGTGGAGGCGGCGCTGCGGCCACCGGTCCAATGGCACCCGGTTGCATGGGAGCGGCGGCCGCGGCTGGCGGCCTCCGAACGAACCCCCGCCTTGGCGGATCGGGGAGTTCGGTAATCGTCATCCGGTAAAGTCGCCACTGGATCCAGTCGTCGATCATAGCGGTCGTCTGTGCGTTGAGAACGCCGTTTTTGAGAATCTTCCCAATTTTCAGTTTGATCCTCCGACTGGCGGCCTTGTCTTCGGCCTGGGTCATCAAGGGTTTGTCGATGGCCATTTGCGCCCGCAACTTGGCGTCGGCAGTGGGGCGAGCAACGAGTGCCGGTGCGGCTGGCTTGGCAGCTGGCGGCGCAGCGCCCTTTGCTGCCGGCGGTGCTTGTGCGGATAACGTGCCGGCCAAAGCAATCAAGATTCCACCAGCCAAGACCAGCATCGCACTGCCGCGCGAAAACAACGGCAGCGATCTGTCGCCTTGTGGCGCTCGAGTCGTATGTCGCACCGAGAAGTCCCTCACGCGCATGATCGCCTTCAGTTCCAACAAACCCCCGCAGCTGCCACCGTTCGGCGTCACAGTTGCGGCCGAAGCCTGCATACCAAGGTACCATCTACCAAGAGACAATACCAACAGCACAATTCCATTTTTGCCTTTAATGAAGCGGCGACAAGAATGAATGACGACTCGAATCACAGACACAGAATGTACCGAAAGTCACGAAAGGTCGGATTATTCCAACATGGCGGAAACACCGACACGGTATCAGAAAAAAGTCAGATTATCGCTGAGAAAGATGTGACAACCGGCCCAAAAAACGGACACAAATTGCCGCGATGACATGCCTCTGGCGTGGCCCACTGCAACTCCTACGTTACCATTGAGATTCGTCGAATGTCAAGTTGTTTCGGCGGTTGGTGGTGGCTCAGCTTGGGTGAAATTGAAATCTATGGCTTCCTCTATTGTCACCCGAAGCCTAAGCGGGGGATCGCTTTCGGTCCTCGCTGACGCTCATTGAAGTTGTGCATTTCAGTGTTCAGGTTGGAGAAAGGGCTAAAAGCCCCCCGCTTATCGAAGCCTGAAGCGCAAGCGAAGGATGATTCCAGGGCGATGCCAGCAAGCTCCTTCGCTTGCGCTTCAGGCTTAAATACTGGGGGGGGGTGTCCCCCGTCAAGCCATGTGCGCAACTTCAAAACTTACGCTACGGGTTACGATGCAAATCGCAAAAGTGAGCCAGTACGCAGCGGTTGGCGGGCCGCGCAGTCGTGTGAGGAACGTGACTTCTGCTGACCTACCGAAACCGGCTACGTGTCAAACCGGTCGCGGCTGACTACAATTGGCTATCGCTGTTTTTTACACTCTATTATTGCGACCGGTCCGAAGAATGTTTGCCCGCATCCAGCAGCTTCTGGAATTAATCCGCTTCAGCCATACCGTGTTTGCGCTGCCATTTGCGCTGTTTGCGGCCGTGTTGGCGTGGCGGGGGCGCGAACAGCCGTTTCACTGGCGCGAATTGGCCGGCCTCCTTTTATGCATGGTGCTGGCCCGTTCGGCGGCGATGGCGTTTAACCGCCTCGTCGATAGAAAACTGGATGCCGGCAATCCCCGCACTGCCGGCCGGCATCTTCCGGCTGGATTGTTGAGCGTGACTTCGGTCCGGCTGTTCACCGTTATAAGCGCTGCCGGGTTTGTCGCATCGACACTGTTGTTTCTGCCGAACCGGTGGCCGTTGTACCTGTCGTTGCCGGTTCTCGCGTTTCTACTGGGATATTCCTACGCCAAACGTTTCACCAACTGGTGCCATTACTGGTTGGCCGCCGCGCTCATGCTCTCGCCGTTGGCCGCATGGATCGCATTGCGGGGCGAACTCGACTGGCCGCCGGTGTTGCTGGCGGGCGTCATCTTTTTCTGGGTTGGAGGGTTCGACATCATCTACTCCTGCCAGGATGCCGACTTCGATCGCGACTCGAACCTGTTCAGCGTGCCGGCTCGTTTTGGAGTGAAGGCCGCTTTGCAAATTGCCGTGTTCAGCCATATCGGTGCAGTCGCCTGCCTGTTCGGTCTGTGGCAGGTTGCCGAGTTGGGCTACGTTTTTCTGATCGGTGTGATTGCAGTGACCGCATTACTTGTCTACGAACACTGGCTGGTGCGGCCCGATGATCTGTCGCGAGTCAATGTCGCCTTCTTCAACGTCAACTCGGTCATCAGCATCGGCCTGTTTCTGATTGCGGTGGCCGATATTTATCTGAGTTGAATAGCAAAATCAAAGCCTGAAGCGCAAGCGAAGGATGATTCCAGGGCGATGCCAGCAAGCTCCTTCGCTTGCGCTTCAGGCTTTAATGATCGGTCGTCTTGCAACGTCATGCAAGAACTTGGCCGTTGGCGCGTGGCCGAATGGACGTTCGATGGCTAAAATCCGATAGATATTTCTGCGATGCGTTGCATCGCAGCTAAGTAAAACTCACGCGATAAAAAGAACCATGCTGGACACGATCACAAAAAAAGTGGAAACAGGCGAGCGTCTCTCATTCGAAGAGGGCGTCTTTCTCGACGAACAAGCCGACCTGCTCACCCTCGGCCGGTTGGCGAACATCGTTCGCGAGCGAAAAAACGGCAACATTGCCTACTACAACACCAACATCCACCTGAACCCCACCAACGTCTGCGTTTATCGTTGTAAGTTTTGCGCCTTTCGAGCCGACCTGCGCGACGAGAAGGCATACACCTTCACCAACGACATGATTCGGCAGCGCGTGCAGGAAGCACATCAGCAAGGTGCGACAGAAATCCACGTCGTCGGCGGCCTGCATCACCAGAAAACGTTCGAGTGGTACTTGGACGTCATCCGCGTCATTCGCGAGACGTCTGCCGAACTGCACATCAAAGCCTGGACGCCGGTCGAAATTCACTGGTTCAGTTACATGACGAAGAAACCCTATCGCTGGGTGCTGGAGCAGATGATGGAAGCCGGGCTGGGAAGCATGCCGGGCGGAGGCGCAGAGATATTTCATCCGGAGGTGCGCGATGAGATCTGCGAACACAAATCGGGTGCCGAAAACTGGATCGAAATTCATCGGCTCGCCCACGATCTCGGCCTGCGAACCAATGCCACCATGCTGTATGGGCACATTGAGCAGGCAAAGCACCGCATCGACCACCTCTGTCGTCTGCGGGAACTGCAGGATGAAACCGGCGGATTCCAGACATTCATTCCGCTGTCGTTCCACCCCGAAAACACGGGGATGGCCGACATCCAACAAGCCAGCGGCCTGATGGATCTGCGAACGATCGCCGTCGCGCGGTTAATGCTCGATAACTTCGATCACATCAAAGCCTATTGGATTATGCTGGGCGAACAGACGGCGCAGGTTGCGCTTGGCTTCGGAGCCGACGATATTGATGGCACCGTGGTCCACGAATTGATCTACCACGACGCGGGTGCAAAAACTCCCGAAGGTTTGACGGTGGAGCAATTGCACCGGCTGATTCGAGAAGCCGGGCGCGAACCCATCGAGCGCGACACGCTCTATAGACGGGTGCATCGCGACGGCGCAAGCTGGAAAATCGGCGAGCCAATTCTCATCGACGCGGTGACCTCATAATTTCAACTTCGCGCTGAATACCAGCCCGCAGCGGAAGCAAGGGTTTCCGCTCACATTCGCAGCCCGTCACCCTTGCTTGCGCTGCGGGCTGGTTGTACATGTGAGGTCACCGATTGTTCAACAACGCGATTTCGAGAGCACTTCCATGGAAAAGACGAAACCGAAACGCCCCCGTAAACGCCACATCGCCGTCGATGACATCCACAACTTTCAACTCGTCGCCGATCCGCAAATCTCACCCGACGGGCAAAACGTCCTCTTTGCCAAGAAACACGTCGGCGACAAAAACAATTACATAACCAATCTATGGATTGTCCCGACGGACAAGGGAGAACCACGACAATTCACGTCCGGCGGCAAGGACGGGCATGCGCGCTGGTCGCCCGATGGTGAAACCATCGCCTTCCTCTCCGGCCGCGAAAAACCGAGACCGCAAATCTTCACCATCCCCGCTGCCGGTGGCGAAGCGACGGCGCTCACATCGTTTCCCGAAGGATCGATCGGTTCGTTGCAATGGTCGCCCAACGGAAAGCAACTGGCGGTTTCGTTTCGTGAGACCGAGTTCGAGCGGACCGACGAAGCAAAAAAGGCCCGTGAAGAATCGGGCGAAAGCATTCCCGCCCGCGTCATCGACGACATGTTCTACCGGCTCGACGGCGACGGCTATTTCAATGTTGCCCGCTTTGCGCTCTACATTGTCGATATCGAAACCGGCACGCATCGAAAACTGTTCGACCGCGACACCATCGGCTGGTTCACTTATGACTGGTCGCCCAATTCCAAAGAATTGGTCGTCGCCTGCAACACGCATCGCGACGCGTTGCTCAAATGGTGGAAACACGACCTTTACCGCGTCGATGCAAAAACCGGCAAGGCCCGTAAGCTGGCCGGACTGCCGGAAGGAAGCAAATCGACCGTCAAATGGTCGCCCGACGGCAAACGCATCGCCTTCGCCGGGGTGATCGGCAAGGAACTCTGGGGCGTCCACAACACACGGCTCTACACCTGTGACACCGATGGCAAGAACGTTCGCGACTTGACCGGGCATGCCGAGTATTGCCTGTCGGCGACGTCCATCAGCGACACGGCCGAAGCGGTCTTCGAAGACGTCTTCACCTGGAGCAACGACAGTCGCCGCGTCTTCATGAACTTCGGCTGGCACGGCAGCACGCACATCGTGTCCGTCGATGCGAAGGCGACCGGAAGCAACATCGTCTTTCATACTAAAGGCCGAAAAACGGTTTCGATGGGCAACTTCAGCAGCGACGGCAGACAGGTCGCGCTCACCGTGGGTGATCAAACGACGTTGCCGGAAATCGCCGTCGGCGAGTTCTCTGGCGCCGATGGTAAATTGAAAATCAAAACCCGCACGCGGTTCAATGCGGCGCTGCTGGGTGAGTTGGAACTCTCGGCCCCCGAGTCGCATTGGATCGATTCGACCGACGGTGCCAAAGTGCAGGTCTGGCTGATGAAGCCGCCCGGTTTCAAGCCGAAGAAGAAATATCCGGCCGTGCTGGAAATTCACGGCGGACCGCACGCGCAATACGGCGAAGCGTTCTTCCACGAGTTCCAGGTGTTGGCGGCGGCGGGATATGTCGTCGTCTTCAGCAACCCGCGCGGCAGCAAGGGCTACGGCGAAGAACACTGTGCCGCCATCCGTGGCCAATGGGGACAGGCCGACTGGGACGACGTGCAAGCGGTCACCGCATTCATGCAACAGCAGCCCTTCATCGACAGCAAGAAAATGGGCGTGATGGGCGGCAGCTACGGCGGCTACATGACCAACTGGGTGATCGGCCACACGCACGATTTCGCCGGTGCGATTTCCGACCGCTGCGTCTCGAACCTGGTGAGCATGGTTGGTTCGAGCGACTTACCGCTGGTGCCGGGCGAATACTGGGACGGCAATTCCTGGGACAACACCGAAGCCATCTGGGAGCAAAGCCCGCTCAAACATTTCGGCAACGTCAAAACCCCCACACTCGTCATCCACAGCGAAGGCGATCTCCGCTGCAACATCGAGCAAAGCGAGCAAGTCTTCGCCGCCCTCAAACTACGCGGCATCCCAACACGTTTAGTACGCTACCCCACAACCACCAGCCACGGCATGAGCCGCCAAGGCCCGCCGGATTTAAGAATGCATCGCCTGGGGCAGATTCTGGAGTGGTGGGCGAAGTATCTGCGATGATTCCCATGACGTTGGAGAATTCGCTCGTGCATTTTTGAAAGCAGTGGCGGATAATGAGTGTTCGTGTTCTCTCTTTTCGGTCATGTGGGTCGTGGACATAATGGGAAATTAGATCGTGGCGAACGACGAGTTCCGACCGTTCGGATTCATGTTTGCAAGTGGTTCGGCGCTCGCTATGCTTCTGATTACCTTCCTCTGGGTTTCTTCATTCAAGACGGAACCGGTTGTTGTCTGGTCGGCTAACGGCAGAAGGTACAGGGTCCAGCCGGGGCAGGGGACAGTCGTAATTCTACGACTCGACGAATACCAGTTTAACACCCCCCTGATATTGGGATTTCTCGATCCCGAAAATCCAAAGCAATACGGGCGATTCAAAGAACTCGGCTGGTGGCACGGTAGAAACTCGTGGTGGGAGCGTGTGGGGTATACGGTAAAGAAACGCACCCGCTTCGCGGGGTTTGAAAGCGCATCGGGCCGTTATTGGCCCCCGTTTATCTGGCAACATCCAAGAATGCCTTTTACTCTGGTTCAACTGCCGTATTGGGCATTCCTGTTATTGGCAGCTTCTCCGGCGACCATTGGTCTGATTCGTTGGGTTAGACGCCGTCGTCACCGAAAAACTTTGCCGGACTCGGCAGAGTGACCGGGCTGAACCAACGAGAAGCCTCGGTTTGTGTCGCACAGAACAAAAAGATTTGAATCACGGATTGCGCGGATGAACGCGGATTGAATCGTAAATCGCCCGATGCGGCCAGCGGCGAACGCCCGCCCTGCATTCACCGGGGCTTCGTAAAGACTCCAGCCCCGGCCACCCGGACATCGCGATTCCGTGCGAACCGCTGAACGGAATTCAGACGCTCATGCCTTTGACGCGTTTCCACGCCAGCACGCTGAGTTCGTCCTTTTCCTGGCCGACAAGGGCGTTGGTGATTTCCAGGAAATGGTCCCCTTGGACCTTGTAGAGATAACTTCCGCTTCCCTTGATCTTGCGGCCTTTGTCGGGACCGCCAGTGATGGTGTAGTCGGTGTAACTGAACAGCCGGGCTGGGCCAAGGCGTTTGAGTTCCACCTTGACCGTGTGAGCGTGAAACAGTCGGCCGGCAGCATCGAAGTAAGAGATGGTTTCGATTTCGCCCTTGATCTCCTTCACCGCTCGGCCGACAGCGTTACCGTTGTTGTCGGTCATCGGGCGTTCCCATCGGCCCTGGACGGCCGCCAAGTCCATTTCGACCGGCGTTTTTGGCTTGGGTTGTTCTTTTGATTTCGTTTCGTCGGCGGCACTGGCCGGAATTGCAACGGCAACCAACAGCATGAGAACCTGTGTGAATCGGGCGAACTGTTTCATCGCTTCATCGCTCCTGTTTGGTTTCTAAGCCCCCTCTCCCTGCGGGAGAGGTTTGCGTGAGGGGCATTCCCTCGGTCCACAACCCCGCACTCCAACTAATCCCTCGCCGACCAGAACCGCATGAATGCGGTCACTACAACCCTTACAGCGCATGGTCGGATGGTTTGACGCCGCGTTTGAATTTGCCGAAGCCGAAAAATGTCGGCTTGTATTCGCGGATGAAATCGACACTGCTGGTTGGTGAAATCTGTTTATCCAAGCCGGTGCACCAGTAGCTTGCGTTGACGACGGCCCGTCGCAATCCTTCGCTCTCGAAATCGACCGAAGCCCCCATCGTCGTGCAGACGATGCGAGACGTCTTGCCCGACGTGCCGGTGTATTCCCTCGTCCAAAACAACGGCATCATCGGCTGATTCTTCTTGCCTTCGACCGGTTTGTCGGACGGTTTCATGCCGGCGAGCACTTGGCCGTGGACGAGAACATTGGCAGAGGGGAGCAGGTTCTTAACGCCGTAAACGTCGGTCGGTCCCCAGATGTCATCAACGCCGGTGAGAATCGGATGCTTCGCATTCTTGGGATTGATTACGCCGCGGGTGCTTTCTCGACCGTGGTGGCCGTGGTGGTTGATCCAGGTATCGCCGAGCACTTGCCGCCCGAATCCGCCCTTCCAGTCGCCGTTGTTAAAGCTGTACTTGGCAAACGGGCTTTGCTTGTTGCGGCTGTAATTAAACGAATGGGTCGCCGTCCGCAGGCCGATAATTGGCTTGCCCGAATTGACGTACTGGTCGAAATGTTTCATGTCGGCATCGGGAAGTTCGCGAAACCGCAACGCGAGAATCATCAGATCGGCGCCGGCGAGCTTTTCGATGCCGGGAATGTTCGTTTGATTTTTGGGATCGATCGTGCCATCTTTGGGATCGATGGAAAACAGAACCGTGCATTTGAAACCGTGCCGAATGGCAAGAATCTGCCCGAGCATCGGCAGCGCCTCTTCCGAGCGATACTCTTCATCACCGGAAATCAAAACAATGTGCTTGCCCTTGCCGGGGCCTTCTGTGCCTTGGTATTCGACCCACGGGTCGGCAGCTTGTGACAAACCGGCAGACATGCAGATCAACCCTGCAAGCAGGGCTGTGGCGATGCGAGTGAAACTGCGATGACACATGGTGTACCTCGATAGGTGACGGAAATGGATTGGGTGGGCGGCATCCCAACAGGATACTGTTCCAGCACGGGGAATGGAATCGGAATGGGAGGGGCGAACGTAGATCCGATCAACGTGGAATCGACGTTTGGTTTACATTCCGGATTCAGTCTGGCATAACAACACCGTGACAAATCAGCCTTCAGCTCAATGCCGTCACAACCTTCTCTCCTAAATGAATGTGGCAACAGACATGTATCGAGCGGCTCCAATCTTCACCGAGTTGACTGCTGTCATTGTCATTCCGTCGTGGATGGTAATTCCGTTGATCGCATTCGGCTTCATCTCCATAATCGTCATCGTGTTGTGGATCGTCACCAAATCCAGCGTGAACTCGAAGAAACTCAAAGAAGCCGAAACGCTGACAGATACCGGCAATCTGTCGGCTGCTGTTGATCTCTACAAGGAAGTCATTCGATCGTCTGTTGCTACGGTTGAATTCAAAATTCTACCCACCGATAAATCGGTTCTCGAAAAGGCCGTTGCCGGCATTCAAGCCGCGTATGAAGCAGCGGACGAGACTGTGAATTTGAAACCGATTGTCAGCGTGTACGCGAAGTGGCTGAAGTTACAACGCAAATCGGCCGTCACCGACTATTCCGCTGAAATGAAAGCCGTTCGCAAGAAGGCGGTTTCGATTGCCGATCGTCTGCCGGAGATTTAGTTGCAGCCGCCCAAGAGGTGAATGGAGATGAGCCTTAGACGCTCATGCCTTCCAGCACCCGTGCAAACGCGCCGAATGAGCCCTCGCCAAACAGTACGAACCGTGTGAGTTCGGGTTGCCCGTGTTCGATGAGGAATTCCCGGACGGCGTTCAGCGATTCCTCGGCAGCGCGATCGGTCGGATAACCGTAGACTCCCGTGCTGATGGCCGGGAAGGCGATTGTTGCACAGTTGTGTTCGACTGCCAGTTCCAGACAGCTGCGATAGGCAGATCGCAGCAGGTCGGCTTCGCAATGTTGGCCGCCACGCCACACCGGACCGACGGCATGAAAGACATACCGCGCATTCAAATTGCCGGCGGTTGTAACGACTGCGTCACCGGTGGGGCAGCCATCGGGATAACGCCTGCGGGTTTCGTCCAACAATGCTGGTCCGCCTGCACGGTGGATCGCACCATCAACTCCGCCCCCGCCTGCCAGTTGATCGTTGGCCGCGTTGACGATGGCGTCCACTTGCTGGTTGGTCACATCACCCTGGACCAGTTCCAATCGACAGTTGCCGAATTGCACAAGCATGTTTTGCTCTCGTTGGTTGGTCCCACGGGCCGCAGCCCGTGGGGTTTGCGGTGAAACGGCGCTCATTCCATCGGCGTTTACTATACAATGTCAACTCCAACGGCGCGAATGCGTGCCTGAGATATGCTTCTGTTTCCTATGTGCATGCTGTGAATCCTCAATCGAAACGACTCACATTCGCTGGTTTGACGAGACACTCTCGGCGACTCTTCACGCAGATTCTGTGCTGCTTGATCGTTTTTGTGCTCACGTTCGCAATCTGGGTGACTGCCGGTTATGCCGGTGAACCGTCACCCGTGTTTCTCACCAACGACGGCCGTTTGAAACAACGGCCAGCGTGGTCGCCCGATGGAAAGTCGTTGGTGTTTGCACGGCATCATGGGTCGAAAATCACATTGTTTGTCATTGCGGCCGACGGCACAAACGAACGCCGGCTGACAAAACGCGATGAACCCCAGTACGATGCCGTCTTCTCGCCCGATGGCAAACGGCTGGTATTTGCCCACGTCAAGACGTCGCCGAACCAGGGCGACGTCGATGTGTATACCATCCGGGCCGATGGCAAAGAGCTGAAACCATTGGTGGTCACCGACGGAAAGCTGTCGCACGAGGAATCGCCGACGTGGTCGCCCGATGGAAAACGGATCGCGTTTTCCTCGACCCGTGACGGCAATCAGGAACTCTATGTCATCGGCATCGACGGCAAAGATCGCAAACGGTTGACCAATCACAATGCAATCGACGCGCACCCAACATGGTCGCCCGACGGAAAACGCATCGTGTTCGCCACCAATCGGTGGGGCGATTTGGAATTGGCGGCGATCGAGCTTGGCAGCCAGAGCGTCACTCGGCTGACCGACAGCCGCGGTCTGGACGACTACCCCGCTTTCTCGCCCGATGGGAAACGGTTGGCATTCACCAGCAACCGCGACGGGAACCCGGAAATCTACGTGGCAAACGCCGACGGGACCGATCCACGCAACATGACGCAGAACCCGGCCATCGACAACTTCCCCACCTGGTCGCCCGAAGGCCGATTGACGTTCGTCACCAATCGCGCCGACGGTTTCGACATTTGTATTATGCCGAAACCGGCAGCCGACTGATTGTTATGGTGTCTGCTTGGCTGTCGTTCAGATTTTCCAGCCTTCGCAGAAATGAGGTCGCAGGAACTTCTCGGAGTTTTCGTTGCCCGAGGATTGCAGCGTCTTCGCATCCCAGTCGAAACCGCCACCGGCGCGATAGGCCGCGTTGCCCAGCAAGACTGTTTCGGTCAGCGGGCCGGAGTAACCGAACTCGCACGTCGCCGCGGGGCCGCCTTTGCAGGCATTGACCCACTCGCGATGAAAACCGGGCGAGTTGGGAATGGAACGCTTGGGGGCTTTGACGCCCTCGAATTGCTCTTCGGGCAACAGCTTTCGCATGCCGAATCCACAGAGCAACATGCCGTCTGAGCCAATGAACAACGTGTTGGCCCCCTTGGCGCTCAATCCATGCTTCTTCAAAATCGGCGGATTGCTGGAGTGGTACCAGTGCAGCGTGAGGGCTTTGCGGTCGCCGTCGGCTGCGAATGCAAACTTTGTCGCCATCGACTTCGGCGTCCGCTGTCCATCGATTGTTGGGCCGGATGCATCGACGCGTGTGGGGTACTTCAAACCCAACGCCCAAAATGGGATGTCGAGAATGTGGCAGCCCCAGTTGCCGGTTTCACCGGTGCCGAAGTCCCACCAGAAACGCCAGTTGTACGGCGCGAATGCCGGACTGTACGGTCGGCTTGCGACCGGCCCCAACCACAGATCCCAGTCGAGGTGTTTGGGAACCGCCGGTCGATCGGTTGGAACGGCCGGCATGCCGCGACTGCCGCCAATCCACGAGTGAACTTCAGCCACTTGTCCGATCGCGCCCGCCTGCACCAACTCGACCACGCGGTGGACGTTGTCGATCGTATGTCGCTGCACGCCGAGTTGCGTCGCCACTTTTGATTTGGCGGCCATGTCGGTCATTCGCCGCGTTTCTTCGACGGTATGCGCCATCGGTTTTTCGCAGTACAAGTGCTTTCCGAGTTCCATCGCCGCCATCGACGGATGAAAGTGCGTGTGATCGGGCGTGCTGACGACAACCGCGTCGATTTGCTTGTCCATCGCATCGAACATGCGGCGATAGTCGGTGAATTTCTTCGCCCGTGGGAACTTCTCATAGGCGTTGCCGGCGCGTTGGTCATCCACATCGCACAGCGCGACGATGTTCTCTCCTCCAAGGGCGTTCAAATTGGCCCGTCCGCGTCCGCCAATCCCGACGACGGCAATATTGAGTTTGTCGTTCGACGAGGCCGCAGCAGCCTGCGTGGCGCTGGTCCCCAACCAACAACTGCCGGCAATCGCCGCCGTTGTCTGCATCATGTCGCGGCGCGTGAGATTCTGTGTCATCGTATCGTCTCCGGTCTGATCCAAAATTCCGGTTCAATCCGGCTGGTCGATAAGTCCCCGATTGTATCACACGAGCGGGCAGCAATCCAAACTGCGACGTGGATCGCAGGCTGCATTTGGCCTGTTCACAATTGAAGTTTCGGCATATATACCGGTCGATTCGGTTTGCGGTTCCACATTTCAACGTGAATGCCGGAGGGAACGGATGCAATTGCAGGACAAGGTTGTCGTTGTGACCGGAGGTGCAAATGGCATCGGGCGTGCTCTCTGCCGACGTTTCGCCAATGAGGGCGCTGCAGCGGTTGTCGTGACCGATATCGACGAGACGGCAGCTTTGAAACTGGCCGACGAAATCGGCGGCATCGGCATCGGCTGCGATGTTGGCGTCGAAGCCGATATACAACAGGTTGTGGCCCATACCATGGAAGAATTTGGCCAAATCGATCTGTTCTGTTCAAACGCCGGTATTACCGTCAACGGCGGACTGGAAACGGGCGATGCCGAATGGCAACGCATGTGGCAGGTGAATGTGCTCTCGCGTGTTTACGCCGCCCGTGCGGTATTGCCCTCGATGCTCGCGCGCGGTGCGGGTTACTTTCTGCAAACGGTTTCGGCAGCCGGTTTGCTCACCGAGATCGGCTCGGCATCTTACTCGGTTACCAAGCATGCCGACCTGGCGTATGCCGAATGGCTATCGTCGATTTATGGTCGCGACGGCATCGGCGTCTCGTGCATTTGTCCGCTCGGTGTTGAGACTGACATGCTCGATCCCGACGATCCGATCCACCAGTTCCTGCAAGTCGCCGCCATCACTCCCGAACAGGTGGCCGATTCCGTTGTCGAGGGGCTGAATGACGAACGGTTTCTCATTCTTCCCCATCCGGAAGTCGCCGACTTCTTCCAAATGAAAGCAGACGATCACGATCGCTGGTTACGGGGCATGCAACGGCTCAACCAGAAGCTGACGAGGAAACGCTCGCGCCGGGCGGCTTGAATCCCTCGCGCCATCCGGCTTTACGGAATCGGTGTTTGACGGCGTCTGGGAGTTCTGGGCGGCCGATTCTGTCGCGGCTGCCCACCTCGCTGCTGTGGCGTCAACGCGGGGATTATCAACCTCGGAACATTGTTCGGTGGGCGAGTTCCGAATGCTCCCAGAAAGCTCTTCAGCGTGTCGTCCAGAATCGGTGCAGGCACCAACTTCGGGTCAGGCACACTTGTCGTGCCGCGAATCTTGACGCCGACCAAGCCTGTTGTCGCTCCGCCGACAACGGCGCTCACCAGCGGAATCCGAAAGCGGCTTCGCGGCAGCTTGGAATAGAAATCGAGATTCAGTCGGCCGTCGAATCGCGCCGAACCACGGCCGAGCATGCTGAAGGTGTCGCCGACCAGATCGATGGAGTTAAAGAGGAACTGCCTGTTGGCAATGTTGAAATCGAGAAACGCATAGCGAAACGCCGTCTTGTCCGGCGGGCCAATCAAATTGGCAACCTGCACGATGACGGGCAACTCGTAGAGCGCAGCCGGGTTGATTCGCAGTTGGCCGCGCCCCGTCATCTTATCTTCTGACGTACCGCGACCGGACACGTCAATCCACCCGTTCATCACGCCTTGCAGATTCTTCTTCCCCGTCATGTAGCGTGCCGCGTATTGTTCGAGGTGTCCCTCCGACATGGTCGCCTTCACGCGGTAGGTTGGCTCTTTGAGCAACGCGACGGCGGCGGCGAGTGTAAACACGCCGCCAATGGCGCGGGCGGTGACCCGTTCTTCCGACGTCACGCGCCCACGATTTCGAGGATTCTCATCGGGAAAGACAATCTGCCGACTGCCGACAATCACCTGACTGCCATCGATGCTGTACGGCCCTTGCACGTGCATGAAATGGTAGTCCCACACCTCGACGGAATCGAGGTCAATCTTGCCAGTCATCCTCACGCGGTCACCGTCCCACTTGCCTTGTGCTGAGAGGCGACCATAGACTTTCTCCAGATCGAGTCCGGTCGTCAGTTTCCCTCCAGTGTGGATCGTCTGCAAATCCCATGCAGCGGTCACCGGGACTTGCGGATTCGTGGTCCCGCGAAACTCGACCATGCCATCCAGCGAGATCGGCCCCGCCGGATCGATCTCTTCGACGACGGTGCGCAGATCGGTGGGCAACGCACGGCGGAACAGACGATCGGGCAGGAGATCATCGACGGTCAACTCATCCAACCGCACGGTCCAATCACCGTCGTCCGTCCACGACATGCGGCCGTTGGCCTGCACACCGGTGTTGTCGTGGTGCCCCTTGAGCGACTTCAGAATGACCTGCGAATTGGCGTAGGAAAAAGTCGCTTCGACCTCATCCAGTGGATAGGGAAACGCACGCAATGTGAGTTCACCGCTGGTCAGTTTTGCTTCGGGCAGGGTGACAGTGACCGGCCGACCGGGAACCCAGCGAATCTTGCTGACCAGATCGAGCCGTCCGCTGGGGGAAAGCTGATTCCACACGTCCTGCAACGCCGGCGGAAGCGCGTGTTCGAGTTTCCCATCCATGTCGGCATTTCGGGCCGTCACTGTTAACTGCAGCAGACCGGGGGCTTGGCGTTTGACGAAACTCGCTGTACCGGTCAACCGCGCCTCGCCATGCTCGGCTCGCAGGTTTTCAAATAACCAGGTCTTCTCTGCCGACGAGAACTTGATGTCGCCTTCCAACTTGTCCAGCCGGTAAGGGAAGTTGACGAAATTCATCGAGGCGTCAGTCAAGCGGGCCGACACGTTAACCGCAAACTTTTGATCCGCTCCTGCCGGTCGATAAACCGTAAGGTCGGCAGTGGCTGCTCCCTTCAATTTCAGGGCCGCGAGAGTCTTTTGTAATTCCGGTTGGCATGCTGCCACAAATCGTTCGTCCAGAGTCATGCGATTGGCATGAATTCTATAGAACACCTCGGCCGTCAGCCCGGGATTTCGAATGCGACCGACGAGAGTTGCCGGATGTCCGCCGGCCTGCCCCGTCAATTCCACGTCAATATCGCCGCCGTTCTGTTTGAGCGTTCCCGAGATGTTTTCGACAGGGTAGGGAAATTTGACGTGCCGACCTGAGCAATTGCGAAGCGTCATCACAGCATTCTGTGGCTGCCAAGTGCGTTTTCCATCGAAGTGAAGCGTCCCTTTCAGGTCGGCTATGCCGCGCGGTTCAACGCTGTCGTAAATCTTGCGAAGGCTCGCCGGAAGCCGGCTCCGCAGCCGGTCATCGAGCGCCAGATTCTCAATCTTTGCAACGATCCGTCCCGGCGAGATGGTCCCCTTGCGGTCGAATCGGCCATCGAGCGTGATCCGTGTCATGCCGTTCGTGGCGATCACGTCGGCTAGAACAAACCGCTCATTGTCCCAGAATATTTTTCCCGTCAAATCGCGCAGCGGAAACGGCAATGCCGCGTTCTCGATGAGCCCCTGCTTCACGTTCACCTGAAATGTGAATTTCGGTTCCGCCTTCGGTTCTTTCACAGCAACCTGAAACTTCACATCGAGAGTCCCGCTGGCACCGAGATTCGGAACACCGTCGTCCGGGGCGATCGGCATTCCGGTCTCTGCAGCCGACGGACGTTCTCTCCGCGAAGATGCAAACAGAAACGGGTCGCGCCGGCCGGTGGAAGTCTCACCCGGTAACGATTGCAAATACGTACTCACAGCCGTCTGTGCGCGAGCGAGTTTCATGCGTAATTCGGGCGAACTACCGATGACCAATCCCGAGAGTTCACCGCTGCTGGAAACATCGTTCATTTCGCCGTTGAACCAGCCCACGCCGTGATCGAGATCCCACGACCCATCGACGGTCAATTTGCCCGCCTGACCGACTTGCGTGAGACCGGTGATGAGGAAACTCCGTTTGCCGGACGGGATCAGTTTGAGGTCGGCATTTTGCAGTCCGAGAACGGCAGCGGGAGAGCCATCGGTTTGATCGAGTCGCACTCGCACCGTGGCTTGGACAATTTCCAGTTCCGGCAAACTCTGATTCGACTTGGGTGGCGGCTGCAGTTGCTGCCAATTCCACTTGCCGTCGGCATCCCGAACCACATCGAATTCCGGCCCCAGAATTCGCACCTTCTGAACAACGATTTCCTGCCGTTCGGCAAATAGTTCTCGGTCGATGCTGACGACAATCTCCGGGATCGTCGCAACGTTTTGCGACTGCCCTTTCGCCTTCAACGTGAAGTCGTACAGATGAACTCGGCGGTTCCAATCGAATCGCACGCGGCCGAGTGAAACGTCCCACTCGGGAACGATTTCCTCACACTTGGCCAGAATGCCCTCGCGGATGCGTTCGTTGCTCTCGTTCCACAAGTAGAAGCCGTAACCTCCCCCGCCGGTCGCTGCAAGCAGCACCAGAATCACCAGCCATTTTGTCGTCTTGCGAAACGTCACAACAAAACTCTCGCGTTTTATTACCCTCTCCCCAGGGGAGAGGGACAGCTTCAAAACCGAAGGTTTGTGAAGCAGGGTGAGGGCGGCCGATGCTCAGGAAGACTGCCCTCACCCCAACCCTCTCCCAGAGGGAGAGGGAGTCCTGGAACCAGTTCCAGGAAGGAAAAGAGATTCTTTTGAACTCCGACCGTTCAAGTCTCCTTGTGTTTTCCACCGCCAAACCACGAATGCAAACCGGCAGCCGACAGCACACACAACGGATACTCGGCCGGCAATCGGTACCGCAGCGATCCAACGAAAATCAAATGCAAAGCAAAGAAATACAGCACCGGCCCCAATGTGAGTAACCAGGCCCACGCGCGGCGGCGATACACCCACCATCCGCGCGCCGCCAGAATAATAAGTGGGACAAAAAACACCGCGACGCCAACGCGATAAACAATATGGTCGAACTGCGCCGCGTTCGGCCACGGTTTCCAATACCGGCCCGCTTTCACCACAGCGAGCTGCAACGAACGGCCCGGGTTTTTCTCGACAAACTGCCACGCCTTTTTGCGGTAATGTTGATCGACTTCGTATTCGGACATTCGTTGACCCAGCCGATCTCGATCGAAAAACCCCATTTCGCTGTCGCCGGTCGCCTCGGGATTCAAGCCGTCGTACAAACTGGGACCGGCCCAAAGTGTCGTAAACACCCAATGGCCGCTCACTTGGTAGTTTCGGTAAGCCCAGGGCAATAACGCCGCGAATGCAGCCGTCGAAAGGAGCAGGCCGCGAACGACGGCCTGTTTCTTATTATCGGACAACACAACGATTCCAATCGCGAAGAATGGGGCCGCCAGCAACCAACTCGGGCGAACGTAAACAGCAATCGCGACCATCACCCCGGCCGTCAAAGAGTACGCAATCGCGCGACGCTGTTCCCCCGCCTCGCTACCGACGGCGATCAACTTCGCCAACCAATACAAACTGCCTAGTAGACACAACGCAAACAGTGTTTCGCTCAGAATCAAGACACTGAACCCAACCATCACCGGCGCAACGGCAGCGAAGCCCGCAGCCATCAAACCGACCGTCTCATCGAACACCTCACGCCCCAGCAGGAAGACGACCCAACAAGCCAGCGTTCCCACCACGGCCAACAGCAACCGAGCCGCCAGAAAACTCGGCCCGAACAACTTCATCGACATCGCCAACAACGCCGGAAATCCCGGCATCCGATGCACCCGTCGCGGCGGAGAATAGAGCGAAAACTCCTCACCGTCCGCCAGTTTTTGCCCCAGTTCCCAATAGCCTGAGGCATCCCCGGCGATGACAAAATCCCGCTTCCAATCGTTCTGCAGCCGATCTTGCACAATCAGGGCCGCGACCACGCGCAGGAGCATCGCACCTAAGAGGATTAACAGTAATGGGTTACGGCGGACAACAGACAGCATGCCAGACTCCGCCAGTGACAGGGAAGCGGAGAATGGTACGTCTGGTGCCTCAGGTGGGTCAAGACCTCATTTTGGGTGTGCAACTGGAATTTCCGCAGGCTCGGAGTGACAGCATTCATGCGGTTGGCCGGTCTGGAATCTCATTCGCTGTTCAAGCCCGCCGCCGTAGCGGCTTTCGCGCGTGCGCTCGCCAGTTTCGACAATTCGACGGCCCTATGTCCGTACATGCCAATGCGAATGATCCAAGGCAGCCAGCGTCCTCGACGATGGACATACAACAACCCCGGCCCGCGGCTGTATTGAACCTTAGAGATTTCATGCCAGGCGACGAATCGCAGTTCCAGCACTGGGACGGACAACTCGATCCCGTCACTCGTCAGGCGTATTCTCTGCGACACAAAGGCAGCGCTGACAGTGCCAGCAATCACAAGCCCAGCCGCGAAAACAATGCCGGCGACATGAGTGCTGAAACAGCCGACCGCCATCGCAGCAACAAGAATTCCGCAGGGCATCAGCCACCACAGCGGGTGTGCGCGAAAGACCCGTACTGTCTGCAGGTCGTCGGTGCAGACATCGGTCTGCCGATCCGATTCAGACTGAGTTTGCGGCGTTTCATTCATAATGGTCACAAACGCAAGAAGTCAATCAGCCGTCACCGTGTCCGTCCATGAGAAATACGGTTCCAGTGGTCGCTTGGATCACTTCTTCTTGCGAACATTCGGTTGAGGACCCATGTTCTGCGTTTGGGAAATGCGTTGCCACACGCTACGGGACTCAGTGCGATCCAGAAACAACCGCCGATACGGTTTCTTATCCGCGCTTATCAGCGCAATCCGTGGTTATCTAAAATTATTGGTCTCGGCCCGCTGGAGAGCAATCGAACCGCATGAATGCGGTCACTACGAACCCTCTTTCCCGCGTTCGGCGACGGGGGGAACACTCGCAGTCGGGTTTCACATAACCAGCCCGCAGTGCAAGCAAGGGTAGGAACCACAATCGTGACCGTAATCCCTTGCTCACGCGGCGGGCTGGTGCTTGTGAGTCACGAAGGGGGTGTCATTCATCTACAACGGCAAGCTTCGTACATATCGCACCAATCACAAAAAATGTTGTCCCCCCGACGAACCCGGTTGCTGCAGCGAAGCCAACAACGCGTGGAAGTTTGACGTCGAACAGAGTTACGGTCATGCACAGAATCGAGAATATCGCCATCCAACATCCAATGCGCAAAACGCGATACCAACGCGCATCCCATGAGAGAAGGGTCGAGCACTTTACGCAGGGAACCACTTTCCGTCGTCCGAGCCACGAGTCAAAGTTGATTTCCCAGGATTTGAACAAGTAATCGCAGACCGGGCATCTTGGCCACATCATTCGAGAACTGCTCGCGATGGAGTTTTCGGTGACACAGTGTCGCAAACAGAGCGACACTTGAACATTATTGCACAAGCCACCCCGATTTCCAGCAGTTTTCTTGAACAAGATTCCATTCAAGACGGACTCCGCAAGAAAGCACCGCAGACCGGGTTTCTCAGCCCACACCACCATCCCCGACGTTGCGACTTGGGACCGAAATTGTAACAATGTGTGGCCCATGTAACGAAGTGGCGGCTCGCCGCCTCAATTGTGAACCACTGTTTCAGCCAGAGTCAGGTCGAACATCCATGCCACACAAGCAAGCAAATCTTGAACGTCAATTGGCAACCGCCCAACAAGAGCTCGATGTCCGTAACGCTGAACTCAGCGAAAAGGGCGTGGCAGACAACAGACGGCGAAAAGACCCGGCGTGGCGGCAGTTGAACGCCCAGCGATTGCGATTGAAATCGCGAATCCGATCCGCAATCGCCGTCACCGACCTGACCGAAGAAGTCATTCGCCGCAAGGCCGATAAGCCGGCCAAGGGCGAGAAGGACGACGGTAAGAAGTCGGGCAAGAAGTCAAAAAAAGGTGACAAGGGCGCAAAGGCCGAAAAAGGCGACAAGAAAAAGAAGGCCAAGAAAGACGGCGGCGACAAGAAGAAAAAGTAGTAAGCCACGGGCAACGCCGTTCTTGCGAAGAACGCGCGACTTATTGCAATGAGTCGCACTGCCGGTCTGTCGTCGGTCGAAACAGACGTATCCCACGTAGCGCTGCTAGTCAGAGTTGAACAGGCCGGACCGTTTCCTGTGAGAGTTCGTCGAGCGTGCAGTTTTCGGAACACTAATCTCCACTAATCTGATTAGAGAAGATTAGTGTTCAAAGATTTGTTGCAATTGTGACCTCGCCTCATCGGCTCTACCGGCGGTTCTGGATCACCAGGCCCCGCTTCTCATCCGCTATTCCGATCAGTGTTCTGCCTGTTCGTCTCTCGCCGTTGCCGCCGCCTCTTGCGATCAGGAATTTGCCCGGGCGGATTCCGATGATTCCCAAGCCGCAATCGAAGTCGTATTTGCCCACCATTTTAAACGACGTGTCGGTCTTGATCAGCTTGTTGCCGTAGCAGCCGAACCACCAGTGGCCGTCGGCGAACGCTGCCGTCTGAATGCCGAGTTGTGTGTGGCCGCTTTTGATGACGTGCTTCTTGATAAACTTGAAGTCCATGTCGTATTCGTAGGCGTAGTTTTCCTGCACGCCGTCCGGCAAGCCGCCAACCACGATGAACTTCTTATTGTGATACGCCGTTCCGCCGGCCCCGTGGAAGACTTCCGACGTCTTGTGTTTGGCGACGAACGACAGGTCGTCGGCATTGTAGACATAGACCCACGAGTCGGCGTTCCCTTTCGGATCGTTGAATCGTCCCAGGTTGACTGCCACGTACAGTTTGCCATCGTGATGACACAAGTCGCCGTGATGATTTGCCACGGGAACTTTCTTCACAACTTTGCCCTTGGCGTCGGTTTTGACGAGCGTGGTTGTGAAACTCCAATAGACGGCATCTTTTTCCTTGGTGCAGATGCCTTGCAGATGGTGGCGATAAATGCCCTCGCAATTGACGCCGCTAAACGGCGAGGGCGGTAGAACTTGCCGCCGCTTCTCCTGAAACAAGTCGAGCCAACTCAGCACAATGGCGTCGCGATTTGTTGCAGCCGGGCGATATTCGTCGGGCGTCTTTCCCCAGTAGAATCCAAACAGCCGTTCGCTGCCTGCCTGATGATCGTAGTTGAATCCCCAGGGGGTGAACGGTCGCCCGGAATCCTCAAGGACAAACGAGCGGCTCCCTTTGTCCACCCGTACCCATTCGAGGTCTGCCGCGAGGCAGTGGCCGGTCAGGCCGAGCCAGAAAACCAAAATCATTTGAGGGAGATTGCGCATGGTGACTTGCTCTTCTGTAAAGAAAGGAAGCTCTTGTCCGCAACCGTTATTCTATCGAGCGTACGGAGTGGGTGGTAGAATCGGACGAAGTGCGGGCCGACAATCTGCTCAACGAGCGATTCGTTTGCGGCAGCACATCTTTAAAGAGAACAACATCCTGTTCAAGATGGCTGAAAGCGTATTGAGTGCAGCGGACGATGACGCTTTGAACGACAGTTTCACCGAGGTGGAACGGGAGCGAGAGCTTTCCGATTTGCACCAACGATTCACAGCGGACGTTGCACGCTGGGAAGAGGCAATGACATGAGCGACTACAAAAAAACGAAGCCGACGAAAAAATCGCCGGCTTCGTCGTTGTTCGAATTGCCAGAGTGATTAGATCACTGTGACATTCTCTGCCCGCGGTCCTTTAGGACCACTTCCTTCGGTGTACGACACGCGTTGCCCTTCCTGGAGTTGTTCGTAGCTCACCCCTTCGAGGTTCGAGCTGTGGAAGAACATGTCCACTCCGGTCGCCGTGTCGATGAAACCAAAACCCTTGTCCGTCAGCTTCTTGATTGTGCCTTCTGCCATCTTCAATCCGATTCCTAAAAGATTCCTCTGCTGCGTTGCCCGACACAACTGGTTCAGGCTGCTTAACCGCAGGTTTAATTCTATCGGTCGGCGTGGACAAAACAACGGTGTGGGGAGAAATGTTGCCGCCGCGATTGGGTGAATTGCGAGAAATGCCGTAAAACAAGGCGATTTGTACGACTTGCCATTTGGAGTTTCTCGTCTCGAAAAGCAGCCGTTGCCAAAGGGATGTCGGTTTTTTACATTCGTCTCATTGGGCCATCCTGCCGAAGTGACGTGAGACTGCACCTCACGTTTCGACAACTTTTCGTGTGGTGACGGCGTACAATAGCCGTCGGCGAATTATCGATTTCGCAATTCGCGAGCGACAACAAAGTGTGGCACACGGGCTGACGGATGAATTCACTGCACTCGATTGGGACGTTAATTGATGGATGATTCGGAAAGAGAATTGGTCGAGTTCACGAAGAAATCCGTGCGGCAGATCCTGTCCCCAAAATTCTCATGGGCATCGATCATCGCTGTGGGTTGCCTGACTGCATACGTCCTCATCCGCTTCCCCAGCGTGACGGATCGCCTGCCCTTCCTGTCGAAGATATTGCCTGCGGCAGCTGTCTGGGACTTCGCCTTGCTGCTGATAGCAACCATCTGCGGCTTTGCAGCCATGCGGAAACGGTTCACGCGTGGGAGATTCCTCGGGGCGATGTGCATGATCGCCTCCGTCTGCCTGCTGTTTCGCCGACTGCAGGAGTTGTTGTGACGAGCCACGTTGCCACGGAAACAATTTTGAGCGGATGCGACCTATGGTCCGCTGATTTTGCAATTCGGCAGGGATTTCCGGAGATCGGCAACTCCCTGTACGGTGACGTTAGTGCCGTCGAGGTAGAGAATGGTTAGATTCTCCATTCCCGTGAGATGCACTAAGCCGGCATCGCTCACCTGCGTACCTGAGAGCATGAGTGACTGCATCTTTGTCAATCTTTTCAGATGTTTAATCCCCGTATCGTCAACCTTCGAGCTCTTCAGATGCAGGAGCGTCAGGTTCGTCAAGCCCGCGAGATGTTTCAGATCACGAACTTGAGTGGCACTGAGGTGGAGAGTTGCCAGATTCGTCATCCCCTTAAGGTGAACGAGACCCGCGTCACTGACTTGTGTGCCGCTCAGGTGAAGACTCGTTAGTTTCGTCAGCCCCTTCATTTGCTCAAGGCCCGCATCGGTGAATTGGTGGGCTGCAAATTGAAGATACGTGAGATTGGTCAATCCCTTAGAACGTGTCTTCAAATTGCATGAATTGACAAAAATCGCTACGACTCCGTGTCTTTGGTTCTCAGGTCAAGGACGACGGAGACGCAACGATGAAGCGGCAGTATCCCAGCGATGTGACGGAGCGGCA
>CAUZOL010000029.1:0-36393 GCA_963581435.1 Planctomycetota bacterium | reverse complement strand
AAACTTACGACTCATCCGTGAACCCGTTCATCGAACAAAAATGAATGTCCTGTCAACCAGACACCAAATACAACACTTCGCCAATGATATCCAGGTTCAGGCCGGTATCCGGACACGCTGCTAGCCGGACTCTCCAAACTGCCTATTTACTGCCGGATTGGCGTGGTATTGCGGTCGTTCGGCAGGTCTTGCCGGAGTTTCGTGGCAATCACCGCCAATGGGCAGAAATAAAAGAAAAAGTTCTTCGAGAGGTCTTGACCAGTTGCGGCGTTTTGCAGTATTTATCCCGCCCTATTCTCACCTCTCTCTGCTGAATCACACACTTCACACAATTCGTACCGGTTTCTGCGGCATATCCTTTTTGCTTCGTTTCGTCAGAACTCAAGGCGGGTTCCTGGCACTTGCGGGCGAAGTGGTTGGTCTCGTTTGTGCGAGTTCCAGCCATGTCGATGCGACCGGCTTTAAGAATCACGTCATCAATTGACAGCGGCACGGATCGCAAGCTTCCGGGCACCAAAGAGGAGTAGAACGTTGGCCAAAACATTCGGTTTCATTGCCTGCACGACATTGGTTGTCGCTTCGGTTTGGGTGGCTAACTCGTCGTCGCCCGTCAAAACAATCGAAGCTGGCTCCGGTCCTGGCGGGCAGGGGCAGTTTCAGGTCGGAGGCGGGAACGGCAATCGGCCGATCAACGCCAACGACTACCTCGAACTGGGCAAGCGTCATTATCGCGTCGGCCAAACGGCCGAGGCAATTCGCGCCTTCGAAGATGCCCAGTCGGCACCCGGCGGACTGACCATGTTCCAGCGTAACGATCTGAAGCGTTACCTGGCACGTGCCCGTCGGGATGCGAACGGCCCGGCCACGACGGCCCCTCTCAACGACACGCCTGTCCCCGGCGGAGCCTATATCATTGCCAAGCAGATGCTCGGCGATGCCCGGATGCACGCCACCCGCGGCGATATTGCCCGGGCCATGCAATTGGCAACGCGAGCCAAATCCTTCCGGGTGAATTGGAAAGCCAACGAATTAAGCCCCGAACAGTTTCTGCAGGAATTGCGGTCGGGGAAGGACCCGGCCAAAATCGGTGCAGAATTCGCCGGTGCATCGGCTCGCCCGAGTTCATCGACACCAGCCGAAGCCGGTAATCCGTTTGCAACAAATCGTCCGACGGTCCGCCAGGTTGGCGGAGTGGACGATCAGCCACGAATCAGTCCGCGTCTTCCAGTTGCGGGCACTCGCTCGGTACAAGATCCGAACACGCACGATCCCGTCCTTTACCCGTCCGGACAAACCGGTGATTTTCCGCCGGTGAAAGCACGGGCTTCACAGCTTCTGCGTCAAGCACGTTCCGAATTGATCGCCGGCAACCACGAACAGGCACGGGCCAAGGCATTGGAAGCTCAGCGTCTGAACGTTTCCTGGGGTCTGTTTGAAGATCGACCGGATCAGGTTCTCAGAGCCGTCGAGCGACGCTCGGGCGTTGTGAAACTGGAAAGAGAAGCACCCAGCCGACAACCGGTTGCCGGAGCACTCCCGTTCCCAACCGAAGCAGCACCAGTCGAACAACCGCGTACCAAACCTTTCCCCGTTGCAGACGCCCCACCGTTCCCCCCCACGAAATCGACAAATCCTGGATTTCCTCCCAGGGGCGAACTGCCGGTCAATCCAGTCGCGGAAGTCTCCCCCTTCGAGGCGCCGACACCAACGACTCCGAGGTCCGATGCAGCCGCTCGTGCGATGGCCTCGAACATCGCCCGCAAAGCGCAGGGCGCCGAACTGTTGAGTCAGGCGAAAGAAGATGCACGGGCAGGACGCTTTGCCTCGGCTCGTGACAAGGTGGCTCAGGCAGAACAACTTGATGTCGTTTACGGCCTCTTCGAGGAACGTCCCCAATTGGTGGCTAAGGAGATTAATCGCCTGGCATCCAATGCAACTCTCGCCCAGAAGACGGCAAAACCATTTCCTGCGGTCGGAGTACAGACTGCTCCGGCAGTTAATCCGGGCGTAGCGAAGAACAAGGCAACCAATCAAAAGGTTCAGGCATTGCTGGCTGCCGCCCGCCGAGCATTGCAGGCCGGTAACATCGACGAGGCCCGTCTGAAAACAGAAGAAGCGAAATCCTTCGACGTTGTATTCGACTTGTTCGACGATCGTCCCGAACTGGTGGCGGCACATATTGAAGCAGCCGAACGAAACTTGAACACGATGATTGCCGATACGAAAAATCCGGTAGAGACGCCCGCTCCGCCGATGCCGTCGCGTGACGACAATCGACGCGCTCGCGAATTGCTTCAGGCAGCACGAAAAGACATCAGCGAAAGCCGCTACGATGTCGCGAAGCAGAAGGCACTCGATGCACAAGAACTCGATGCGACCTACAGCCCGTTCGATGATCGTCCCGCAAATGTGCTGGCCGACCTGAACCGACTTCAGGCTCGGGAAGTTATTGCAAACCGCCCACCGTCAAAGGCAGCACCGTGGGAAAACATCAACGAGCCAACCGTGGCAAATCAAAGTGACAAGCGACAGGCGACTCAACTGCTGAAAGAGGCGAAGAAAGACCTCGAAGCGGGACGAATTCCCGAAGCACACCGCAAGGCTTATGAAGCAAGTAAGCTCAACGTGGCCTACAGCCCGTTCGATGATCGCCCGGAACTCGTGCTGGCACAAATTGATCGTGTCGCACGACAAGGCGGAACAAACAACGCTCTTCCAAGTACCTCCGACGCTCCCAGACCGGACACTGTCCGCGACTTGCCGCCGAATCTTTCCGGTCGGCGTGTGGCCGCCGTACTACTCAAAGAGGCTCGCCAGGATATCTCTGCCGGACGCCTCAATGATGCTCGGCGGAAGGCAATGGAAGCAAGAGATTTGAAAGCGACCTATGGGTTGCTGGCTGATCGTCCCGAACGCGTATTAGAAGAAGTGGACCGTTTACTGGCCGCGAATCCGCCGCGTGACCCGCGGCCGCTGCCAATCGCCAACAACAATCCACCAAGAGTGACTGATCCTCGGATGCCGGTCGAAGAAAATCCGTTCATCGCGCCGGAGCCATTCGACTCATCGGCCGATCAGCAGAATCCGCTGGCTGTCGTGCATCCGTCAGGTGTCTCGGCACTCGAATTGTACAATCGTGGCATGTTGGAACTGCGACAGGGCAATCGGCATGCGGCTTATACGTCGTTCCTGGAAGCCTATCGGTCGGGTCAACAACTCGATGCCCGCAAGACACAACAGTTGCAGGACTTCCTGCGAACGTTGCGGCCGACTCGCGGGCAACCCATTACGCTTGTTAGCGGGACAGGCGACGATGGTACAGAGATTCGCCCAGCCGACGGCAGTGAGCCGGGCGGAATCGACATCGCCGAACGCCAGGTCGCTGTCAAATTTGACCGCTTACGGACGGAGATGCTCAACGCCATCTTCCAAGCCGAACGGTTGAGAGAAAAGAATCCCGATGCTGCCTTGAACGTGCTGGAACAGACAATGGCAAAGGTCGAAGGATCGGACCTGCCGAAGGAACTGGTCGGACCGTTGTTGCGACAGTTACAGAACTCGCAACGATCAATCCAGGGATTCATGAAGCAGCACGAACCAATTATTGCCATGGAACAACGCAACGAAGAAGTGGAAGCGCAGATTCGCCGTATCCGCGAAACGGAAGTTCGCGTCGAGCAGGATTTGGCGGATACGGTCGAAGAGTACAACGACCTGTTCCGTCAACGACGCTACGCCGAAGCCGAAGTCCTCGCCAAACGGGCCGAGGACCTTCAGCCTGACAACCCGGTTGTGGTCACGATGAAATGGAAAGCACGTTTCGCCCGGCGTAACCAGCGGATCAACGAGACCCGCGACGCTGCGGAAGATGCACGGGTGAACGTGAACCACGATCTCGACGACGATCTCGTCTTCAGTGTCGGCGACAAGTCGCCGATCGACTTCGGTGATCCGAAGGAATGGGCCGAACTTACGAAGCGCCGCAAAGCATATGGTGCGACCGACAACCGTCGTCGGACGAAGGAAGAAACGCGGATCGAGGAAAGCCTCAATCGGCAGATCTCACTGCACTTCGATGACGCTCCGCTGAGCGAAGTGATGAAGCATGTGCAGGCAGTCACCGACGTCAACATCTGGCTGGACGGCTTGGGCCTGCAGGATGAAGGTGTGAACACAGACAACCCGGTCACAATTCACGTGGACGGTATTATGCTGAAGAGTGCTTTGAACCTGCTGCTGAAACCAATGAATTTGGCCTACACCATCGAAGATGAAGTTCTGAAGGTGACCAGCCGCATGCGGGAGCAGGGACAACAGATTGTCGTCACCTATCCGGTGGCCGATCTGGTCGTGCCGATTCCCAACTTTACCGGTCATAGTGGTGCGACCGGCATGGGTGCGACCGGCCAGCCGTACAGCGGCTTCGGCGCCTCCGGTGGAAACATGAGTATTCCCGCGATGGGTGGTTTGCAGAGTCCCGCTGGTGCTCAATTCCAGGTGAACGACCCGGTGGCAAGTAACGGGTTTGCTTCCGACGCCTGGTCGGGTGCAGCAGTTTCCCCCCGGTCAAACAGTGGTGGATCGGCGGCCGACTTCGACACGCTGGCCAGTCTCATCACACAGACCATCGAACCGGATTCGTGGAACGAAATCGGCGGACCCGGTTCGGTTCAACCATTCGAGACGACGTTGAGCCTTGTCATTCGTCAAACCCAAAAGGTTCATGACGAAATCAAAGACCTGCTGGAGCAGCTGCGTCGATTGCAGGACTTGCAGGTGACAATTGAGGTGCGGTTTATCACCGTTGCAGACCGCTTCTTCGAACGAATCGGCGTCGATTTTGACTTCAACGTTCAGGATAACGTTGGCGATGATCCGACATCCCTTCCGTTCGGCACCGTGCTGCCGGCGATGCAACAACAGGGCCAACAAGGCCAACAAGGCCAACAGGGTGTTGGCGGTATTGGCGGTGGTGATGTGAATGGCTTACTACCGTTCCCAATGGGACTGCAAGGAAGCAACCCGGCAGTCGGTATGGGCGGTATTGGCGGCCAGGGTGGCCAGCAAGGTGGCCAACAGGGCCAGCAAGGCCAGCAAGGCCAACAAGCCCAAGGGGGCCAAAATATGGGGTTCTTCGATCTGCCGAACCCACGGGCAATGACTGCACAGGATAACTGGGGAAACGGTGGCTCGATTGTCGGTCTGTCGGCTCCGGGACAGTTCACTCCCGATCTTGATGTCTCCTTCCGTCAGGGATCGTTCGATATCGGTGTCCCCGACTTCGGCGGTTTCAATCCCGATGCTGGTATTCAGGTCGGGCTGGCGATTTTGAGTGATATCGAAGCGTTCTTCTTCATTCAGGCAGCACAGGGCGACGAACGGTCGAACCTGTTGTTCGCTCCGAAGGTAACGCTGTTCAACGGACAGCAGGCAACGGTTCAAAGTACCGTGCAACGTCCGTTCGTAACCAGTTTGATTCCGACGGTTGGTTTCTTCTCCGTCGGCTTCACGCCGCAAATTACCGTGCTGTCCGAAGGCGTCACGTTGTCGGTTCAGGCAGTCATTTCGGCTGACCGGCGATTTGTCCGGCTGACGGTTGTGCCTTCCTTCACCAACATCACCGACGTGTTCACCTTCTCCTTCCAAAGCAGTGGCGGCGGTGGAGCACAGCAGGGTCAACAGGGTCTCGGTGGTCAAGGTGGTGCGACCGGCCAACAAGGACAAGGCGGCGGACAAGGCGGCGGCGGTTTTGGCGGCGGCGGCGGTGGCCAGCAGGGCTTCGGTGGAATCGGTGGTGCCGGTTTCGGTGGACTTGGCGGCCTTGGCGGTGGCGGTCAGGTCGGTATCGGCGGCATCGGCGGCCAAGGTGGCCAAGGCGGTCAACAGGGTCAACAGGGTCAACAGGGTCAACAGGGTCAACAGGGCCAACAGGGCCAACAACAGGGGCAACAAGCCGGCGGCAATATCACCATTCAGCAGCCGGTCTTCGAAATCGTCAACGTCACCACAACGGTCAGTGTGCCCGATGGTGGTACGGTTCTGCTGGGCGGTATCAAGCGTCTGCGTGAAGGCCGCAACATGGCTGGTGTACCGATTCTGAACAAGATCCCCTACATCAGTCGGTTGTTCAAGAATACGGGCGTTGGCCGCGAAACGGAAAGTCTGATGCTAATGGTCACGCCGCGAATCATCATCCAGGAAGAAGAGGAAGAACTCCTCGGAATCTTCTAAGATCGATTCGTTCTTCGGTGAAGTAAAAACGAAACCCGCTGCAAATCATCACGATTTGCAGCGGGTTTTTCTTTTTTGGTTGGCGGTCAGCCTCAAACAATCAAAGCCTGAAGCGCAAGCGAAGGAGTCGCACAGTTTGGCTTATCGCGCGATGGAAACCGCCGGAATGAATGCCTGAAACTCAAGCGAAGGACGATGCCACAAATCTCCTTCGCTTGCGCTTCAGGCTCCTGTTCGTTGACGCGCTGTCTTACAACTTCCACGGCTTGCGCATTGGCTGGTCGATCAGCGTATTCGCTTTGTCATCGCCCACAAATCGCTCCTTGGCTGGGTCCCATTGCAGGGGCCGGCGGAGCTGATACCCCAAATTCGTCAAATGGCAAACGGTCCCCGTACGATGTCCGATTTCCGCCGTGGCAATCGGCTGCTTCCGCGAGCGAATTGCATCAACCCAGTTTCGGCGATGATTGCTACTGGGGGCGACGCGAAATTCACCCGGCCCGAATTCCTTCGCGACCAGTGTTTTCGGGGTGGATTCGAGAACCGGCCGATTGACGTAAATCTTGCCCTCGGTTCCTTCGAATGTGCAACCGGACGGTCCACCGTGAAACATCTCGACGCCATTGGCATAGGTCAATTTGAGTCCCACATTTTCTCCCTTTGCCGGCGGTTCAATCTTCACCGGCCCGCTCCCGTCCACGCCGAGCGCCCACTGTGCGATGTCGAAATGATGAGCGCCCATGTCGGCGACCCCGCCGCCGGCAAATTCACGATACATTCGCCAGGCGGGAAAGTGATTGTGAATTCCTTTCGGACAAAGAATCTCGTTGTACGGTCGAAACATCGACGGGCCAACCCACATGTCCCAGTCGGTTCCCGTGGGAACATCCTGTGCCGGAAGATCGCAGGGGATATTGGGCGCGCCGACACCGATGCGGATTGTTTTCACATCGCCGATGTAACCATTGCGAATTAACTCCACCGCTTTGCGGAAACGACCGCCGAATTCGCTCCGCTGTTGGCTGCCGGTTTGAAACACCACCTTGTTCTTTGCGACCGCTTCGACCACCTTGCGGCCTTCGCCGATGGTCCGCGTCAGCGGCTTTTCGCAGTAGATGTCTTTCTTTGCATTGGCCGCCATGACCGCGGGAATAGCGTGCCAATGGTCGGGCGTTGCAATCACGACGGCGTCGATGTCGTCGCGGTCCAGTAACTCGCGAAAGTCATCGTAAGCTGCACAGCCTTTGTATGTGCCTTTGGCTTTTTGCTTGGCGTATCGTTTTTCGACCGTTTGCTGCGCGTTCTCCTTTCGTTCCCGCACGACATCCGACACGGCCACAACCTGCACGTCGCCGTATCCTAGGAACGAACCGAGATGCCCCCGTCCCATCTTGCCCACGCCAATGAACCCGAGATTAATTCGATCGTTCGCTTCGGTCTTCGACTGACCGAACGCCAGAGAACCCGAAACGATGGGAGCCGCAGACGCAGCCACCTTCAGGAATCGACGCCTTGAGATATTTCTGACGTATGACATGCACGTATTCCCCAATAAAAAGGCATTGCAAAGTTGACGTTTATCCGGGCCGAACAACATTCGCGTCGGCTCAGTTTCAACCAACCGATTGTATTTGCTGTTCTGGCGGCACTCCAGCGACCGCCTTCCTATTCCGCCCGCTCGATGACCCGCGGCTTACCCTGTTGATCGATGGCAACGTATGTGAACATCGCTTCGGTCACGCAGTAACGGTCTTCCTGCGAATCTTCCAGCACCGGCTTCACCCAGACTTCCAGCTTGATGGAGAGTGATGTTCTGCCGATGCGGGTGCATTGGCCATAACAACAAACCACATTCCCCACCTTCACCGGACGATGAAACGTCATTCCCTCGACGGCAACCGTCACCACGCGACCGGCGGCAATTTCCTTCGACAGAATACCGCCACCGATATCCATCTGCGCCATAATCCAGCCGCCGAAAATGTCGCCATTCGCATTCGTGTCGGCCGGCATCGCCAGCGTGCGTAATAATAAGTTGCCATCGGGTTGCCGTTGTGGGTCGCTCATTGGGATTACCATTTTCAGGATTGGTTAGCCGCTTGCGCGTCGCGGCTAACCGGGTGAAATTACTTCTTGCGAATCGGCCGACCATAGGCATCCACTTCCTGCCGGGCCGTTGCAGACAGCGGGGGCTGCATCGTCGCATCGATGACACCGCGCAGCTTTCGCTTTGCGGCGGTGGCTGCGGCTGTCAGATTGCGCGCGTCGAGCGCGACTTCGCGCATGCCGACTCCGCGAACGTCGAACAAGCGTCCGTCGGAGAAGAGTTTGTAACGACGATCGAGCGCGAAGATTTGCCGCGTGTAACCGGCCTTATCCCAACCGGGACGCGGATCGTACCAGAAAAACACCGAATCGCGCGGCGTACCTTTCTTCCCAAACAGTTGCGGCGCGAAGCTAACGCCGTCGGTCTTCCAGTTCTTCGGAACAGGTTTGCCGGCCAGTTCGGCCAGCGTAGGAAGAAAATCAGTCGAGTCGATGAGATCGTGCGAAACGCCGGGCGAAATCTTTCCCGGCCAATTGGCGATGAACGGCACGCGAATGCCGTTCTGTGTGACTTTACTTTTGCCGCCGACCACTTCTTCTTTGCCTAAGTGAGAGGTGATGCGTTTGTCGGTACCGTTGTCAGAATAGAACAGGATCAGTGTCTTCTCTCGCAGGCCGATCTTTTCGATTCCCCTCACAAGTCGTCCGACCACAAAGTCCATGTACTCCACCATGTCCTTGAAGTATTTGGTATCTTCTTCGAGCCTTCGTTTCGGATCGCTCCAGACTTTGGAGTGCGGTGTCGGCACCATCGGCCAATGCGGTAATGCCATCGGATAGTAAACGAACTGCGGCTTCGCGCGGTTCCGTTTCATGAAGTCAAGAATGTAATCGACCGTCAGGTCGTCGCCGTATTCTCCTTCGACGGCCTTGTGCAGTTTGCCGTTGCGAAGAAATGTCGGGTTGGCGTAGCGGGAGCCTTTGTCTTCGGTTTCTTCGGAGTGAAACAGCGAATACTCATCGAAGCCCGCGTCTGACGGATGCGTTCCGGTCCCGCGGCGTTTTTTGGCACCCGGAAAATCGGGCGGGTCGTACGATGTCAACTGCCATTTGCCGGCCAGACACGTCTCGTAACCGAAGTCACTCATCATATGGCCGAACGTCTTTTCGCCCTTGGGCAGTATGCCGAAATACAACCAGTTCCGGTGGTTGTACTTTCCCGTCATAATCTGCAATCGCGTGGGCGTGCAGAGCGGCTGCGCGTAGGCGTGCGTGAAGCGCAAGCCGTTCTTCGCCAACCGATCGAGGTTCGGCGTCGCGTAGTCGGTCCCGCCGTAACAGCCAAGCCCTTCAATGCCAACGTCGTCGGCCATAATCAACACAATGTTGAAAGGCTTCGCAGGAGCAGCGAGCGCCGGAGTTGAAACGGGTAAAAATGCCAGGGCGACCAGCAGCATAAGACTTCTGAACATCTCGACCTCATCATGATGTTTGAAACAACGGCGAAGACAGCGCGATCCAATTATGGACTTTCTCCATTCAGCCTAACCCATTGTGTCTCGCGCCGCATCCGTTCATGGTCAAACTCTTCGACAACACCCAGCCCAGGCGTGTGTGGCAGGAAACGAACTCCGGGAACGCCAAAGGCGAGCGGAGCAAGCCGTCATCCCAAACCGGCAGCTTGCTGTCGAATAGCCGTTCAACATGTCCTACGACAGCAAGCTGTCGGTTTGGGTTTTCGCGCCGCTGCGCGGCTCTTGGTGTTTCCAGCTTGGCACGCCCACATTGCGAACACAATTGGCCAGGCACAGCTGACATCGCGACTTGCTTCTCCGTTGTGCAATTGGCATGATCGATGGTCGAGCGTCCGTTATCGCCATGTCCTCAATACGACTACACTCAGCCAGCCGGGAGATCGACAATGACTTGGCGTTTCTTCGCAGTGATTTCAGCCACATGCTTCGCATTTGTCGCGGGGTCAGTCGATGCGACACGAACCGATGCCGCGGATAAAAAACGTCACAACATTTTGTTTGCCTTCGCCGACGATTGGGGGCGTCATGCCAGCGCTTATGCGAAGGTTGATGGCCCAGGCGGATTGAACGACGTGGTTCAAACACCCAACTTCGATCGCCTGGCTGGCCGGGGAGTCTTGTTTCGCAATGCGTATGTGAACGCGCCGTCGTGTACTCCCTGTCGCAGTTCGCTGCTCTCGGGGCAGTATTTCTGGCGGACAGGACGCGGGGCAATTCTGCGTGGAGCCGTCTGGGATTCGAAGATTCCGACCTATCCACTTCTACTCAACGATGCGGGATATCACATTGGCAAGACGTTCAAAGTGTGGAGTCCCGGCATTCCGGCCGATGCTCCGTATGGCGGGCGAAAATATTCCTATCAACAGGCGGGCGGCCGCTTCAACGGCTTCTCGCAAACCGTCACCAAGATGGCAGCCGCCGGAAAAACGATCGACGAGGCCAAGGGCGTGCTGTTCGACGAAGTCCGTGGCAACTTCAAAAACTTCCTGGAGAAACGCGACGCCGACCAACCCTTCTGCTACTGGTTCGGTCCGACGAACGTGCATCGCAAGTGGATCAAGGGATCGGGCAAGAAACTGTGGAACATCGATCCCAATTCGCTCAAAGGCAAGATGCCCCCGTTCCTGCCCGATGTCCCTGTCGTCCGCGAAGACATGGCCGACTACTTTGGTGAAGTTGCCGCCTTCGATGCGGCGTTGGGTGTTTTGCTGACCGAATTGAAAGAGGCCGGCGAACTCGACAACACGTTGATTGTCGTCAGCGGCGATCATGGTGCCCCCGGTTTTCCGCACGGCAAATGCAATCTGTACGACTTCGGCACGGGTGTCCCGTTGGCAATTGCCGGCCCGGGAGTTGTCGGCGGCCGCGTGGTCGATGACTTCGTCAACCTGCCCGATCTGGCTCCAACATTTCTCGAAACAGGCGGCGTCGATATCCCCGCCGTGATGACGGCTCGTAGTATTTGGCCGACGTTGAAGTCGGATAAAGAGGGGCTGGCCGACCCGTCACGAACGTATGTGCTGACCGGTCGCGAACGCCATGTCGAAATCGCCCGTGCCGGACATCTGCCTTATCCACAGCGAGCGATCCGCACGGCGAACTATCAGTTCGTGATCAACTTCCGTCCGGACCGTTATCCGCTCGGCGACCCATATCGACTCGATGGCGACAACCCACCAACGACCCGCGAAGTCACCGAAAATACGCGCACGACATTGCCCGATGAAGACGCCGGCCCAACCAAAGCCTGGCTCGTCGATCACCGCAACGACCCCAAATGGAAACGTTACTTCGACCACGCCTACGGCAAACGTCCCCGCGAGGAACTTTTCGACATGCGGAAAGATCCGCATCAAATGACAAACGTGGCAGCGGATCCCGGCAATGCCAAGATTGCAACCAGGTTGCGCGAGCAACTGATGTCGGAACTGAAACGCACCGGCGATCCCCGTTTGATCGACAACGGCAAGTATTTTGAAAACCCACCATTGGCCGGGCCCGTACCAGCCGACGCCCAACGACCACGGCGGAAGCCGGCGCCGCCTAAAAAGTAACCGGAAAACACGCAGAACAGGTCGGGTGAATGCGGATCTCGCGTTTTTCTGAACAGGAGAGCACAGAGGAAACAGAGAGCCTCTGTTTCCTTCTATTCAAATTCGATCCACTATTGATTTTCCAACGGTCGTGTGGATTTCAGTAAGACTGCATGATCCGTCAAATCGAACGCTGAGGAAGATGCTGTTTCTTATTGATGTCTCCGTGTCTCCGTGTCTCCGTGTCTCCGTGTCTCCGTGTCTCCGTGTCTCCGTGTCTCCGTGTCTCCGTGTCTCCGTGGTATAACAACTTTGTGTGAGTCACGGCCTGTCGCAATTTGTAGTACGAAAGCAAAAGCAAAATGAATCGACCCAGCAGTGCTCGCCACACACCCAGGCTTGAGGGGTTCGTTTCTCTTCCACGAGTAGTCATACGCTTCGTTGTCGCCTTGGCTGTACTCGCCGTCATTGGTCAAGCCGGTGTTGCCGCTGCGGAGAAGCCGAACTTTATTTTCATCAACATCGACGATCTCGGTTACGGCGACATCGGGCCGTTTGGGGCGAAGCAGAATCGCACGCCGCACCTTGACCGGATGGCGAAGGAAGGGCGAAAGCTCACCTCGTTCTATGCGGCACCGGTTTGTTCGCCGTCGCGGGCATCGCTGATGACCGGCTGTTACCCCAAGCGGGTACTTAGCATTCCGCACGTGCTGTTTCCCGGAAACGCGGAAGGACTCGATCCGAGTGAGATCACCGTTGCCGACTTGCTGAAAAAACAAGGATATACGACCGGTATCATCGGCAAATGGCATCTGGGCGATCAGCCGGAGTTTCTGCCGACGCGACAGGGGTTCGACTATTACTATGGCCTGCCGTACTCGAACGACATGGGACCGGCAGCCGACGGGGTGAAAAGCAATCTCGGACGACCGCTGCCAAAAAATGCCGGTAAACGCCGAGGCCAACCGCCGCTGCCGTTATTGCGAAACGAAACCGTTTTGCAACGTGTCCTGCCGATCGATCAGCAGATGATCGTCCAGCGGTACACCAACGAGGCCGTCCAGTTTCTGTGGGAACATCGCGACGAGCCGTTCTTTTTGTACCTGCCACATTCGGCCGTTCACTTCCCGCTTTATCCGGGCAAGGCATTTCACGGCAAATCAAAAAACGGCCTGTTCGGCGATTGGGTTGAAGAAGTCGATTGGAGCGTCGGGCAGGTGTTGGAAACCCTGCGGCAATTGAAGTTGGATAAGAAGACGCTCGTCATCTTCACATCCGACAACGGCGGACAACCGCGACACGGTGCCGTCAACAAGCCATTGCGCGGCGGAAAAGGATCGACGTTTGAAGGGGGCATGCGCGTGCCGACAATCACCTGGTATCCCGACAAGATTCCGGCCGGCACGGAATCGGCTGCCATTACCAGCACGATGGACATTCTGCCGACGTTGGTCAAACTGGCGGGCGGCAAAGCTCCAACGGATCGAAAGATCGACGGCGTCGATATCTGGCCGATTCTCGCGGGAAAGAAAGACGCCAAACCGCCGCGTGAGACGTTCTATTACTATCGCGGCTTGAACCTTCAAGCCGTGCGGCACGGCGCATGGAAACTGCATCTGAGAAGTGGCGAACTTCACAATCTCGAAAGCGACATCGGCGAATCAAAGAACGTCGCGGAAGACAATGCCGAGGTCGTCGCGAAGTTGCGTCAACTTGCGGCCGACACAAAAAACGATCTCGGCATGAAAGGAATCGGCCCCGGCTGCCGGCCGTTGGGGAAAGTCGAAAACGCAAAACCACTAATCAGTCACGATGGCAAACCGCGCGAAGGGTTTGCCCAGACGGCCATTCATGCGGGCATGGGCATCATGATCGGGGAAGTGACACCCACTAGCGCGATTGCACAGGTTCGGCTGACGCAGACCGATCAACTTATGAACAAAGACGTTGCCGGCATCGCTGGAGTGGTGAGGTTTTCGATCAAATCGAATGGCGGTAAGACACAGAGCCTTGATGTGAAAGCGACCGCAGAACGCGACTTTATTGCCCGCATCGCCTGGAAGTATTTGAAAGCCGACACGGAGTATCTGGTCACAACGAGAATCACGTCTGATGTCGGCAGCGTGCGTGTTGGTCCGTCGGCCACGTTTCGCACACATCCTGGCGGGAATGGTGAAAGGCCGGTCAGTTTCGTCGTTGTCACGGGAATGAACTACGCGAAATTTCATGGCGATGGCCGCATCGATCGCAAGATTCACCTGGAGAACAACAACACCGAACTGCCTCGGCCATATGCCAAGCCCGATAAGCATCTCGGCTATCCCGCGCTCGATAGCATTCGCAAGTTGCGGCCCGATTTCTTCGTTGGTACCGGCGATAACGTTTACTACGACACGCCCAAAGAACCACGCGCAGAGACAATTCCTCAAATGCGGCAGAAGTGGCACGAACAATTCGTGCAGCCGCGTTACCGTGAGTTGTTTTCTGTCGTACCCACGTATTGGATGATCGACGACCACGATTATCGCATCGACGACGGCGATAACACGGGCGATCACAAACCGTCACCGGAAGAGGGACGGCGGATGATGCTGGAACAACTCCCCGTTGCAGCTGCAAACGACAGCGATGCGAAAACCTACCGTACACACCGGGTGAGCAAAGACCTGCAGATTTGGTTTCCAGAAAACCGCATGTACCGCAGCCCGAATGCCATGAAGGACGGCCCGGACAAAACGATCTGGGGAGCCGAACAGAAGGCGTGGCTGGAGAAGACGCTGGCGGCCAGCGACGCGACATTCAAAATTCTGATTTCACCGAACCCCATGATCGGCCCCGACGATGCCCGCAAGTTCGACAACCACACCAACATCGGCGGCTTCCAGCACGAACGCGACGAGTTCTTCGCCTGGCTGAAAGAAAACGGCGTTGCTGAGAACTTCTATCTCGTCTGCGGCGACCGCCATTGGCAGTACCGTTCGATTCATCCGTCCGGTCTGGAAGAGTTTTCCTGCGGCGCACTGGTCGATGCCAACTCCCGCCCCGGCCGCAAGCCGGGCGACCCCAAATCGACCGACCCCAAGGGTTTGATCAAACAGGTGTATTCCCAGAAAAAACCATCCGGCGGTTTCCTGTTGATCGAATCACAACCCACCACCGCAGCGAGCAGACCAACATTATCGTTCAAATTCCACGACGAAAAAGGCGTCGTGTTGCACGAGCATCAGAAGCGGGCAAAGTAAGCATCGACTCGTACCCAAGCTCCAGCTTGGGTACGCCGATTATACATTTCACTTTCGTGTCACAAGCTCTGCGTCACGTCGGGCGAAGCAGAGCTTCGCGTAGGCCGGTTCCCAAGCCGGAGCTTGGGAACCAGAGATGAACTCCGTTCTTCAGAGTTAACACATCATGACAACATCGAATATCCACAGTCGCTGGCGTTCCTTCCCGACGCTGTCACTCTTCGTCGTCGCCTTAACGACGATAGCAAATGCGACAAGCGCTGCCGACCGGCCGAACATTCTCATCATCTCCATCGATGATCTCAACGATTGGACCGGCGGCCTCGCTGGGCATCCGCAGGCGAAGACGCCGAACATTGATCGGCTGGCGAAACGGGGAACGTTGTTTCGCAATGCCCATTGTCAGGCACCAGTTTGTACGCCATCACGGGCTTCGATGTTGACGGGGTTGTACCCGACGACCACCGGGCTGTATTTCCTGCAGCCGGCTTTGGAAGCCTCAAAGATTGCGATGAAGCGGCCGCATTTGCTGCGGCATTTTGCCGAGGCGGGTTACCGCACAATGGGGGCCGGTAAGTTCGTTCACGGCAACGATGCGAAACATTACCAGCAATACGGCGGCGGCATGGGCGGGTTCGGGCCGTTGCCCAAAGAGAAGATCGCCCACAAGGAAGGACACAAGCTGTGGGATTGGGGGCCGTTCCCCGAAGACGAAGCGTTGATGCCCGATACCAAAGTGGCCGACTGGGTGATCGAGCGGTTAAACGAGAAACGCGAAGAGCCGTTTCTGCTGGTGGCGGGATTCTGGCGGCCGCACGTTCCGTTGTACGTGCCGCCAAAGTGGTTCAAGCCCTTTCCGTTAGACACAATCAAACTGCCCGAAGTGCTGGCGACCGATCGCGACGATCTGCCCGAGTACGCCAAGTTGTTAACCATCGGACTGCCCGCACCGCGGCACGAGTGGTTCATCGAAAACAATGCGTGGGAAGGAGCCGTGCAGGCGTATTTGGCGAGCGTACTGTTTGCCGACTATTGTGCAGGCCGCGTGCTCGACGCGCTTGATGCGAGCGAACACCGTGATAATACGATTGTGGTGCTGTTGTCCGATCACGGTTGGCATCTCGGCGAGAAACAGCGCTGGGCAAAGCGGTCGTTATGGCACGATGGCACGCATGTGCCGTTGATCGTCGCGGCTCCCGGCTTTGAGAAGAATCAATCGAGCGAACGGCCGACCGGTTTGATCGACATCTTCCCGACGCTGCTGGAACTGACCGGATTGCCGCCCCGTGAAGACCTCGAAGGCCGCAGTCTGGTTCCGCTGATGAAGAACCCCGAGGCAAAATGGGATCGCCCAATTCTCACATCGTTCGCCCCGAAGAATCACTCGTTGCGTTCAACCCGCTGGCATTACATCCGCTACGGCGACGGCAGCGAAGAACTGTACGATCACGAATCCGACCCGCACGAATGGCACAACGTGGCCGGTGAAAGTGCAAATGCAGAGATCATCGCCAAACTGCGCCGTTCACTACCGAAGCAGGACGCCGCACCGTTGATCGGACCGAAGCAGAATTGGGAGATTGAGGCTTGGCGGGCGGCGGAGAAGCAGAGCCGTGGGAAGTAGAACCAGTTGAATTCGGCAGCATGCGGCCTGACCTGCTTTTTGATTACAATCGATGTGTCGTCGCCGATATGGACTACGGAACCCAAGGAACAAGGGAACTTTTGGCTAAAATGTCGCATCAACCTGATGAATTGCCAATCCAATCCGACGAGTCAGCGGTCCATGAAATCGACGCGAGAAAACGCCGCGCGCGGTATCGAATTATCGCTTGCGGCATTTCTTGCGGAATCGCGTTTTTGCTGTTTCAAGTCGCGCGGAACTACCTGGAGAATCGTCCCATCTACCTGGAGAGCCCCGACCCAGAATCGGGCATCCGGCTCATCTTTGATGACCAGTTGGGCTGGAGAAGTGTTCCCGACGACGAGTCGATGACGTTCGGGAAGAAGTTGACAACGAACTCGCGCGGCCTGCGTGATCGCGAGTATCCCTACGCAAAACCGACCGGAACGAAACGGATTCTGGTCCTCGGCGACTCATTCACCTGGGGGTATGGAGTCGCCGATGACGAGACCTTTGCGGAAGTGTTGGAGCAGCGCCTGCAGTCAGTCGAGGGTAAGTGGGAGGTCATCAACACCGGAGTTTCCGGTTGGGGTACAGACCAGGAGTATCTGTATCTGACGCAGGAAGGATTTGACTACTCGCCTGATATCGTGGTGTTGGCTTTGTTCCTGGGCAACGATTTTACAAACAATGCCAGTTCCAAGATGTACAAACGCGACAAGCCGGTTTTTCTGGATCTCGATCTCCAGTTGGCCAATGTGCCGGTGCCCAAACCCGCCGACAACGCGCCGGAGATCAAGTCGCGTGCAGAACCCCTGGAATTGTCCGCCGCAATTGTCAATAAGATGGCGAAAGAGTGCGACCGACACCATTGTCAGCTAATCGTCAGTTGGTTTGGCGTCTATGTTGACCCTCAGAATGTGTTCTATCTGCAAACCGCTGCAAAATTCGAAGAATTGCTCGTAAAATCCCCACATGTCCACCTCCTCAACCTCGACAGCGAATTCGTCGATATGAAAATCGAATTGCAGACGCTTGTGGGAAACAATCGTCGTATGCACTGGGGTACAGACGGCCACAAGATCACTGGGGAGATCCTCTTCAGGTTCCTCAAAGCGCCTGGTCTTCTGGAGTGATCGAAAGGGTCGCTGGGATCGTTACGCAGCGAAGTTCCCTGTCGAGTGCTTCATTCATGCCACCTGTTCCGACTGTCCACTGAACCCCCGGTGTTTGTTCAGGAATTCGAACGGAATCATTCAGTGACGAATCGGCTGGGGCTCCCGTTGGTCGCTCGCATCGACACACTGGTTTCCATGCCGGGGCTTGAGAACCAGTTGAAGGTACCTACGCCGCTATCGCTACATCTTCGCTGCGCGCTGCGAGACGTCGGTTGTCTTTTGCTTCGCGGCTGCTTCAGCGATTCGCTGCGGTTCGCTGAGGAACTGCATGCGGTTCTCGTCATTGGAATGCAGGTAGAGCTTGCCGCGGAAGAATGCGCCGTAGCGAATGTCGCCCGGCACAGCGCGGCGGCCGGTTGATAATTCCAGTGGATCGTGGCCGGCAAGTTCCGGAAGATATCGGTCCGGATTCGCTTTGAACAGCACCAGTTCGGCGCCGTTCTGAAGATGATACAGACTGCCGGCATGTTTCCATGCAAACTTGCTGCTCCCTTTTTGCCACTTGCGGTCTTTAGTGATGGCAACCGGGCTGTAGCCGTTGAGCGTTGGTTCGATAATCGCTGCGGCGGGTTTCGCGCCGGCTGCGGCAAGCGACCTGACATCGACTTGCTTGTTGGCCTTCGTCAATTGCGAAGCGTAGGTTCGCGCGGCCGCAAAGCCACTGCGGCGGAACAGAATGTTTCCGTTGGGATCGACATAGACGTCGCTGGGATACGCATCGATGCGGAACTTGTTAATTAGTTGCTCGTGGTGGTCGCCATTAATCTTCACGCCGACCGCGGTTCGGCCCAGTTTTGCGGTCACTTCGGCCGTATTCAGCACCGAAGCTTCCATCTGTTGGCACGGGCCGCACCAATCGGTGTAGAAATGCACGACGAGTGGCAGTCCGAGTCGCTTCGCTTCGAAGTAGGCATCCGAATAACTCTTATGCCACCCCTTCGTCACCTTCTCGGCCGCAGTGGCACGTTCTGCGATAAACCCCGAAAGAAATAAACACAACATCAGACAGCACTTACGCATCGTTACTCTCCTGCAACAGATGAGTTTCCGTGTGCGGTTCCCTGCCGAACCGTATCCTGTTAACACTCCAGCGGCAGAGTCCCTGCCCGAAAACATCAGCCCCAAGTCCCACTTGCAGAGCTGACGAAATGCTGCGTTCCTGCGCAAATCCCAGAGATAACAGGACGCATAGGTAATCTGGGGTGGTTGTAATGTCAACGCAAACAGTGTTGTGATTTTGGAAAACGGGTGCTTTTACGGCTTATTTGTTCCCGGATGTGAACTGGCCCACATTCGGCTCGCCGCGGGATTCCGCCAATCGCGATTCGTGCATTTCCCCGAAGCAATTTCTTTCCACCGACATGAGCGGGGGTGGCATCATTGAATCGCCGCACCAGCTAGCGTACTCTGTACATTGGGAGCGGCTGATGTGTCCCCATCGTTTAGGATCGACGAAAACTGCAGGAGAAACACCAATGCGCGGGCATGTGAATCATTCGGTATTCCGGAGCCTTGTTGCTGTCGTGCTGGCGATATCGGGCGGCGTGGCTTGCGCGTGTTCGGTGCCGGTCTTTCGCTACGCGTTGGAGAAGTGGAAGTCCGACACTTATCAAGTTGTCGTCTTCTACGATGGCCAATTGACCGACGAGCAACAAGCGGTCGTCGATAGTCTCAGCGTGGATGGCAAAGCCGGTAAGCAGTCGGCCAACGTGCAGGTGCACGCGTTTGACGTCGCGAAACTCGACCCGCAGGAAGATGCCGAGCTGATCGAATTGTGGAAGGCCGAAGAGACCGACGAGTTGCCGCGAATGGCTTTGTACTATCCGCCGAATTCGTTGGCGCACGGCCGCATCTGGTCGGGTCTGCCAACGAAAGACGCCGTGGACAGTCTGCTCGATTCCCCGGCACGTCGCGAAGCGGCCCGCAGAATTCTGAAGGGCGAAACGGCCGTCTGGGTTTTCATTGAAGGCGGTGACAAGAAACTGGACAACGAGAAGTTTCAGATCCTTGAGAAGAATCTCAGCAAGGCCGAGCGGACGTTGAAGTTACCGGAAGTTGATGCGAAAGACGTGGCCGACGGACTGGTGACGATTGATCCAACGGAATTGAAAATCAAATTCTCGACGATGCGACTTTCGCGCGACGATCCGAAGGAAGCAAGCTTCATTCAGATGCTGCTCCACAGTGAACCGGACTTGCTTGACGCGGAATTCGAGGGACAGCCCATCACGTTCCCGTTATTCGGTCGCTGCCGTTCGCTGTACGCGTTGGTCGGCAATGGCATTGTCGAGGGGACGCTGTTGGAAGCCTGCACGTTTCTCATTGGACCATGCACTTGCGAGGTCAAAGCCCAGAACGAACACGGTGTCGATATGCTGTCGTCGGTCGATTGGGATTCGCTTGTTGAGCCGGCTGTCGAAATCGACAAAGAACTGCCGCCCCTTGCCGGGCTGGGTGCATTCGCATCGCTGACGCGCGACGAGTCGGCTTCCACCGATCCAGAAATGAGGGGTGATCAGGAAACGGCGGCGGCATCGGCTGAAGCACCGGGTGCCGGCCACAGCGAAGCAGCGGCGGCGAGTTCGTCATTCTCATTTGCAGGCTCGGCAGGCATGCTTGTCTCAGTCGCGGCTGTGCTGGGACTGGGAATCATCGGCGTCGTTTGTGCCAGCGTCTTTCTCTTCAGGCGAAAAGAAACTTGATCCGCTTCTGCGAAGCAACTCTCACAAAATGGCGAATGACAAGTTTTCATTGGCGAACTGGAGTTTCTGCATGAATGTCTGGCGGCTTGTTCTGCGAGAGATTTCGCATCGCAAATTAAATTTTGCAATGGGCCTCGTCTCGGTCGCGGTCGCGGTGGGTTGTTTCGTTGGAGCAAGAACGCTGCTGCGGGCCGATGAAATCCAAACCGAGCAGGCCGGCAAAGAGCTGGAAGACTCGATGCGGAAGATCACCAAGGGGCTGGGATTTAACATCCTCATCCTGCCCAAAGATCAGGATGTCAATGAACTGTACACCGAGGGGACGCTGACGAAGTCGATGCCGTACGAGTATGTCGAACGGCTGGCCAACTCGGAAATTGTGACGATCAACCATCTTCTGCCGATGGTGGTTCGCAAAGTGCGAATGTCCGAGATCGACAAGATTGAGTTGCCGCCGGCTGAAGCGGAAACGTCAATGTACGTCATCGGCACGCGGGGCGAGGTGCCGTTGGTGCACCGCGATTTGAAAAAGCCGCTGGAAGACCATGTCCCCGCCGGGACAATGGTGGTGGGATTTCAAATTGGCAAGAAACTCCAGCTCAAACCCAGTAAGCCGAGCAAGAAGAAATCCGGCAAGAAGAACGCCAAACAGGGCAAAGCCAAAGACGCGAAGCCCAAGGTTCTGGAGACGGTCAATTTTCTGGGCCGGGAGTTCAAAATCACCAAAGTCAAACCGGAATTGGGCAACAGCGACGACAGCACGATCTGGATCAATCTCACCGAATCGCAGGAGTTGTTCGACTCGAAGAATCTAGTGAATGGCATTCTGGCGCTTGAGTGCAACTGCGCGACGGCAGATCGCGTCGCAGAAATCCGCAGTGATCTGGAACGCATTCTGCCGGGTACGCAGGTCATCGAAAGCGGCCCGCCCGCGCTGGCGCGTGCCGAAGCCCGTAACCAGGCGAAACAGGTCGCCGATAGTAACCTCGCACAGCATCAGTCTTTTGCCGGCGTGCTGGTTCCGTTGGTGGTCCTCGGCTGCGGAACGTGGATTGGCCTACTCGCATTCGGAAATGTCCGGCAACGATCCTCAGAGATCGGTATCCTGCGGGCGATTGGCCTGCGCAGCATGCAAATCCTCTTGATCTTCCTGGGCAAGGCGATTTTGATTGGCCTGATCGGAGCGGTCGTCGGCTACGCGGCCGGTTTTGGTTTCGGCATAGCGATGGGCACTCTGCCCGACACGGCCGATGTGTGGTCGCAATTGTTCGCGCCGGAGTTGCTGTTGGCAACGCTGTTGATCGCACCGGCGATTGCCGCGCTGGCGAGTTGGATACCCGCCGTGCTAGCATCAAGGCAAGACCCGGCCATGATATTGCAGGCCGATTAACTCGCTCCAGCGATTAAGCCGCCCCGCTTGTGGGGCTTCTCACCAGTTACGCGACAGTCACACAAACCACCTACAACTGACGACGCCCCATGCTGCTTGAAATGCAAAACGTCTCGAAGACCTATCACACTGCGAAGAGTGAAGTCTGCGCGCTGAATGATTTGACGCTCACCATCGATGCGGGTCAATTTCAGGCGGTGCAAGGACCGAGCGGCTGCGGCAAGACGACGTTGCTGCTCATCGCCGGCGGTTTGCTGGCTCCCGATTCCGGGACCGTTCTCGTCGATGGAACGAATCCGTATTCACTGCCGCCGAATGATCGCGCACAATTCCGGGCGACCAACATCGGATTTGTGTTTCAGCAATTTCATCTCATTCCCTACCTCGGCGTGCTCGACAACGTACTTGCGCCTGCAATCGCCAGCGGCCGATCGGATGCACAGGCACGGGCTGAAGAACTGATCGCCCATTTCGGCATGCAGGATCGTCTGCATCATGTCCCTGCGCAATTGAGTACGGGCGAACGACAACGAACGGCGTTAGCACGGGCGCTGCTGAATGAACCGAAAGTTCTGCTGGCCGACGAACCAACGGGAAACCTCGATCACGAAAACGCAGCCGCGGTCCTCGGTTACTTAAAAGAATTCACGACCGGCGGCGGAGCCGTGCTGCTGGTAACGCACGATGATCGCGCCGTCGAGTACGCGGAAAGCGTGACAAACATCGACGGCGGCCAGATCGTCGCCCCCCAACCTGCCTGACCCGCCAATAAACGGTAATCAAACCGACAAAAACCCACCGGCCGCGTCCGGGGGGATCGACCGTGAGGAGATTGTTCCATGCGTATCATCTGCGCGACGTGCGCCGTCTTGTTGCTCTCAGCGACATTGTGCACATCAGCCCCGGCTGGCGACTGGCCGATGTGGCACCATGACGCTGCGCGCAGTTCGGCCTCGGCCGATGACTTGCCCAAGTCGCTGCATTTGCAATGGACGCGCAAGCTTCCCGCTGCCCGACCGGCATGGCCCGCTTCACAGACCAAACTGCAATTCGACGTCTCTTACGAACCAATCGTGCTGGGCCGTCGGATGTTTGTCGGCTCGAACGTCAACGACAGCATTACCGCCTACGACACCCGCAGCGGTGAGGAGTTGTGGCGGTTCTACACCGATGGCCCGGTCCGTTTCGCTCCCGCTGCCGAAAACGGTCGCGTCTACGCATGCAGCGACGACGGCCATCTGTATTGTCTCGACGCAGAGTCCGGCAAACAACTCTGGAAGTTCAATGGTGGACCGGCGGTGCGGCCCATCATTGGCAACAAGCGGCTCGTCTCCAGTTGGCCGGCACGCGGCGGCGTGGTTCTGGCCGACGGCAATGCCTATTTCGCCGCCAGCATCTGGCCTTCAATGGGCGTCTTCATTCACGCCGTCGATGCAGAAACCGGCCGCGCCCTCTGGAGTAACAGCGAGACCGGGGCGATGTTCATCACGCATCCGCACGGGGCCAATTCTTTCGGCTCGGTCAGCCCTCAAGGAAGCCTCGCCGTCTCGGGCAATCACCTCATCGTGCCTGGTGGCCGCACGCAACCGGCGGTTTTCAATCGCACCACCGGTAAACTCGAACATTTTAATTTCGGCAGCAAGGGGGGCGGCGGTTTTGCCGTCACGGCCACCGCGAACGGTTATGTCGTCGGAAAGTCCTATGTCAGCATCGATGGCGGCAAACAATTGGCGGCGGTGAATGCGCAGGTTCTATCGAACGGTTGGCTGATCGGCTCAGCCGGTGGATCGGGACCGATCGTCTCACAAACCGCCATCGGCGAAGTACGCGTAACGACATCAAAGGATCGCAAAGGGAAGCCCGTCAAGAAGACGACTCTCGTGCCGCGCGGTAAACGCAGTTTCACACCCGCCGGTCCGTCGCGCGTCTTTCTAACAGCGGGCCGCCGTCTCTACGCGGCCGATGACAAAGGGCAAATCGCAGCCTACGAACACGAAGCTGTCACCGACTCGAAGCAGAAGCAAAGCCCCCTCTGGTCGGCGAAGGTTGACGGCGAAGTCTGGAGCATGCTCGCCGCCGATGACCGCCTGTTTGTCGTCACCCGGGATGCGACCGTCTATTGCTTCGGTGCAAAACACATTGAGCTGAAAGTCTTCGAAACCGAGATCACGCAGGTCAACAGCACTGCGGGTAGTCCGACAGCCCAGGTGGTCAAAACGCTTCGCAAATTGTGCGGAAGCGACGCCGGCTATGCCATTTCGCTTGGCATCGGTTCATCGCCGCTCATCGGTGAACTCGTCGCGGGAACCAACCTGCACGTTGTTACCGTCGATGCGGATCGCGAACAGGTCGAACATTTTCGTCACAAGATGGATGCAGCCGGCCTTTACGGCAACCGGGTTGCCGCGCATGTGGGTGACCCGGTTCGATTTCCGTTTCCCCCTTACATGGCAAGTCTGATTGTCTGCGAGACGGGCGCGGTCAAAGGGGCAGATGCGATCAAGGCGCTGTTTAAGCCGCTGCGTCCTTACGGCGGAACGGCTTGTTTGCGAATCAGTGCGGAAGAACACGCCGCGTTTGTGAAAGATGTCGAGACGGCTGGATTGCAAAAAGCCGAAGTGACCCGGCACGGCGAGTGGACGGTATTGAAACGTGTCGGGGCTTTGCCCGATGCGGGAGTCTGGACGCATCAGTACGGCGACGCCTCGAACAGTGTGGTCTCGGCCGACAAACGCGTGAAAGCGCCGCTGGGCGTGTTATGGTTTGGCGGCCCCTCGAACGACAAAGTACTCCCGCGACACGGTCATGGACCGACGCCACAAGTTGTCGGCGGGCGGCTGTTCATCGAAGGGGCCAACATGCTCCGCTGCGTCGATGTTTACACGGGCCGCGTCTGGTGGGAACGCGACCTGCCCGGGCTGGGCAAGTTCTACGAATACACGGGGCATCAACCCGGTGCGGGAGAGATCGGCAGCAACTACGTTTCGACGGAAGACCACGTTTACGTGGTTCACGGCCACGAGCTTCTCGCACTGGACGCCACAACCGGCGCGACGAATCGTCGTTTCACTTTGAACGACACAGCCGCCGGAAACAAAGCCTACTGGGGTTTCCTCGCCGTGCACGACGATCTGTTGATCGCGACGTCCTCGCCGGTGAAAGTCGACGAAGGCAAAACTGCCAGCAGCAAGCCGGCCCCTGCTTTGAAAGGTTACAGTTCGCTGATCAAGCCGAATGAACAGTGGCAGTATCTGGCCGGCTCCGACCCGCGGGGACATTGGACGGCCGTTGATTTCAAGCCGACGGGCAGTTGGAAGACGGGTCATGCCGGATTCGGTTACGGTGACGGCGATGATCGCACCGTACTGAAAGACATGGAGGACAAGTACGCGCGGGTCTATCTGCGCCACGAGTTCGAGGGCAAACAGGCCATCGACGCGATCAAGCTCGCGTTGACCGTCAACTACGACGATGCATTTATCGCCTACTTAAATGGGACGGAGATTGCGCGTGTCGGCGTGGGACAAGGAAGCGCCGCCAAAGCCTCGAAGATCACCTCGCACGAAGCGGCGGGATACGAAACGTTTGACGTCGCAAAGTTTCGATCCATCCTCAAACCGGGCCGCAATGTGATCGCGTTGGAAGGTCATAACAGCAGCAGCGGGAACAGCGATTTCAGCCTCGATCCTTACGTACTCATCAAGAACGGCGGCTCGAAGACTCCCCCCGGCAGCACCAAGCCGTCGAAACCAAAACCGCCCGCACCGACGCTGGCGGGTCTACTCAAATCAGCGCAATACGCCTCGGCGAGCCGTCGGCTGGTGGTGTTCGACCGCCACACCGGCAAGATGCTTTGGAGCCGCGACGCCGAGTTCAACTTTCGGCACAACTGCATCTGTGTTGCCGACGGCAAGCTGTTTTGTCTCGATGGCATGAGTCCCAAGAAGCTCGATTCGCTTCGCCGACGCGGTCTCGATGCCGGTCGCAAGGCAAAGCTCTATGCTTTCGATGCGCAAACCGGCAAAGAAATCTGGAGCACAACCGAAGACGTGTTTGGCACGTTCCTCAATTACTCGGCCGCACATGACGTTTTAGTGCAAGCAGGCAGTGCGTACCGAGACCGCGCCAAAGATGAAGTCGGCACCGGCATCGTGGCTTATCAGGGCAGCAACGGCAAAGTCCTCTGGAAGGATCGCAGCCTGAAATATGGAGGCCCCTGCCTGTTGTGGCGAGACAAGATCATCACGAACGGTGGCGGCGGATTTCAGCTTGAGTTATTGACCGGCAAATCGACCGGCTGGAAATACAGTCGCATGTACGGCTGCAACACGGCCGTTGGCAGCGAACATCTGCTGACGTTTCGATCCGGAGCGGCCGGCTTTTACGATTTGGCCGGCGATAGCGGAACCGGCAACCTGGGCGGTTTCAAGTCGAGCTGTACCAGTAACCTTATTGTCGCCGACGGCGTGTTGAACGCACCCGATTACACACGAACATGCAACTGTGCTTATCAAAATCAAACGTCACTGGCGATGATCCATATGCCGGAAGCCGAACTTTGGACATACGGCGCGGTTTCAAGCAACGCAGAACAGGTGAATCGTATTGGCGTGAACTTTGGCGCGCCGGGCGATCGCCGCGACAAGAGCGGCACGCTTTGGCTCGATTACCCCGATGTCGGCGGGCCTTCGCCAAAACTCACTCTCAAGGTCGATGCCGACGAGCCGCGCTGGTTCCGCCGACATTCGTCATTAGTCGCAGGCAACGGCCCAAACTGGGTGGCTGCATCGGGTGGCATCGGGATTCGGTCGGTGACCTTTAATCTGGGAAAATCGAAGACGCTGCAGCGATACACAATTCGCCTGCATTTTTCGGAGCCTGACGATGTACGACCGGGTGACCGCGTTTTCTCCGTGTCACTGCAGGGACAACCGGTGTTGGAGAGTTTTGACATCGCCAAAGCGGCTGGCGGGCGAAACCGGGCCATTGTGAAAGAGTTTGCCGACATTGAGCTTAATGACACCCTGAACATTGCGCTGCGTTCGATTCAAGGAAAACCACCGCTATTGAGTGGTATTGAAGTGGTTCGCGCGCAAGAATAGGGCTACGTCAGTTTGTGCGGAATTAGAACCGTAGGCGAGCGGTCGGCTTCATGCCGGTCGTTGTTGTCAGATTCCGCAAGCATCCGGTTGTTCGAACCCTATGGCGGGGTGATGCCAACACCTGCCGAAGACTGTTCCAGAATCGTTGAGGTCAATGAATGAAATCGGCTGAATCAACAACACTCCGTTCATTTCGCCAGGGCGCTGGAAACAACGGCTTGGTGATTGTGCTGGCATCGCTGCCGTTGGTTGCATTGCTTGCGTGGATGCTGATGAGCCCCGGCGACGATTCGTCGTCGCCCTCGACCAACGGCAACGGTTCCCACCAGACGGCTAATGGAACCGGCAGGGCGGCGAACGGCGACGGCACAAATGGTAACGGTCATGCGAACGGCAACGGAGGCGGTGAGGACAAACTGTTTATGTACTGTGCGGCCGGCATGACGCTCCCGGTCGAGGCGGCAACGAAAAACTTTGAGTCCGAAACCGGCATTCGTGTGCAGTTACAGTTTGGCGGATCGGGAACCCTGCTGAGCAATGTGCAGGTCGCAAAACGCGGCGACTTGTATCTGGCCGCCGACATCAGCTACATCAAGATCGCACGCGAAAAAGGACTGCTCGTCGAGTCGCTGCCGCTCGCGCGGTTCAAGCCGGTCATCGCCGTACAAAAGGGCAACCCGAAAAACATTCAGTCGATCAAAGACCTGTTGCGCGAAGACGTCACCTTCGCGATCGCCAACCCTGGGGCGGCTTCCATCGGCAAGGTGACGAAAAAAGTGCTGACAAAAACGGGGGAGTGGGAACAGATCGAAGCGGCGGTCAAAGTGACCAAAGCTACGGTGAACGACATCGCCACCGACATTTCTCTCGGAACCGTCGATGCGGGCATTGTGTGGGACGCCATCGTCAAGCAGAGTTCCGACGAACTTGAGATGGTCACGACCGAACCCTTCGACGCTGCCGAGAAGGAAATCACCGCCGGCGTGCTGAAGACCTGCAAGAATCCGACCGCCGCCCTGAAGTACCTGCGGTATCTGCAAGCGCCCGATAAGGGGCAGATCGAATTCGGACGCTACGGTTACAAGCTCATCGGCGGCGATGCCTGGGCCGAGTCGCCATCACTGGTCCTGTTCAGCGGTGGCGTCAACCGTCTCGCCATTCAAGACACCATCAGCCGTTTTCAGCGACGTGAAGGCGTGACGGTTAATGTGAATTACAACGGCTGCGGCATTCTCGTCGGCCTGATGAAAAGCGAAAACGTGCCCGACGCTTATTTTTCTTGTGACACGTCTTACATGACACAAGTCCGCAATCTGTTTCAAACACCGCTGACGATTTCCGAAACCGACATGGTGATCATCACTCGCAAGGGCAACCCGAAGAACATCACAACATTGGCCGACCTCGGTCGCGAAGGAATGAGTATTGGCGTCGCCAATGAAAAGCAGAGTGCGCTCGGGGCGTTGACTGCTAACCTGTTGAAGCAACTCAAACTGTACGACGGTGTGCGAAAAAATGTCAGTGTCGATACGCCAACTGCCGACTTGCTCGTGAATCAACTGCTCGGGGGAGCGGCAGCCAAGCTCGATGCGGCCGTTGTTTATCGCGTCAACTGCTCGCAGGTGAAGGACAAGCTGGAGGTCATTTCCATCGAGGAAGGCAACCCCATCGCTCGGCAACCGATTGCCATCTCACGCGAATCGAAACACAAGTACCTGACGCAGCGGCTGGTCGATGCAATAACAACAGCCGAATCCCGTCGCCGGTTCGAGGCAGTCGATTTTCGTTGGCGCGTCGATTCGGAGCGACCATGAGCGGCGCGACGGCTCCAGATGACGAACCCGCATTGTTGCGAGTCGGGTCCGACGTCCCTTTCTATCTTTGTTTCGGCGTGATTGGCAGCGCGTACGTTCTGCTGATTGCAGGCATGTTGCTGGCCGAAATGGGGTACACGACGCCCGGCGATATTGCCTCGACGCTCAGCGACCCCAAGGTGCAATACTCGATTCGGCTGAGCCTGATTTCCTGCACGATCACCACGATTCTGGCATTGTGGGTTTCGGTACCCATCGGCTACCTGTTGTCGCGGCACAATTTTCGTGGCAAGGCGGTCGTCGATGCGATTCTCGATATCCCCATCATTCTGCCGCCGTTGGTTATCGGCCTCTGCCTGCTGATTCTGTTTGCCAGCCCATTCGCGGAAACCGTTGAAGGTGGATTGAAGGCGATCGAAAATACGCTGGCCAATAATCTGGTTCCCGCGGCGTGTTTATTGGGTCTGATGATATCATCACTGCTGTTTTTCTGGGGGACACGCCGACGCATCGCATCGCCGCGCACCAGAATTGTGATTCCATTGCTTCTCAGCGCCGTGCTGTTTCCGCTCGTCACCCATCAATATCTGCTTCCGTCGCCGCCCGACTGGATGCCCGTGATCGAAGGGTACGAGCAGGAACAAGTAACATTTCGCGATCAATCGCCGTTGCGGCGTTCGCGGTCGGTTTATTCGATCGAATACACGGCAACGGGAACCGTTGAAGAAGTGGTGAATCTGCTCGATGCCCCGTTGTCGCAGAAACCGTTCACCAGCCGGAATGATGTCGAACAGGTGGGCTACGACGGACTTCCCGATGGAAAGCAGTTGATCGTCGCGGAATTCACCGCCGATGCTGACGCGCGATCTCCCCAAGCCGGGGAGTTGCATTTCCTGCTATCGCCTCGCAAGGACGAATTGCGAATTCGGCAACTGACAGAGCAGGCCGACGATTTCGATCGTGAGATTCAAAGCGTCGAACAGCAGATTGTGGATCTGCGTCCTCGCGATTTTGAGAACACTTTGGGCGGCCTGGAAGAGAACCGCGATGATGCACGCCAGCTGGCCGATCGCGGGTTCGGGCAATTGGACGATCTCATCACGCAACTCGAAACAGATAGCCCCGGCGAGAAACAACAGTTGGAGTTGAAGAGTCTGCGGAGCCGACTGGATGAATTGCGAATCGCGATCTCTGCACGCACGAAGACTCGTGGCGAACAGTCGGCTGACGATCAGGGGCATCTGTCGAAATTGTTTGACGAACTCAAAGCGATTCGCCGACAGATTGATCCGAACCAGCCGCAAATTGACACCTATGAACGGCAGGTCTCACAATTGAGCGAAGAATTGGGCCGCACGCGCGAACAAATTGAAACGCTGAAGAACAGTTGGAAGACGGAGTCGGTTGCCTGGAACATCCGTGCCGACATCGTTCGCCACATCGAGGATTCCCGTGCCGATTTCATCCCGCTGCTGACGTTCCCTGTGACGTATGAGATTCCGAGCGTAATCCTGGCTCAGTTTATGGTGGCATGCGCTTTTGCCGTGCGGACCATGCGAGTGACCTTCGATCAAATCGACACGCGGTTCGAAACCGTGGCGCTCACACTTGGTTGCACGCGAGCGCAGGCGTTCTGGCAGGTGGTGTTTCCGCAAACGCATCGGGGACTATTGGCAGCCGGGACGTTGGCGTGGGCGCGTGCATTGGGCGAGTTCGGCCCAATTCTGATCTTCTCGGGTTCGACTCGCATGAAAACAGAGGTGTTGCCGACGACAGTTTTTCTGGAAATGACCACAGGTAACATCGCCGGTGCCGTGGCGGCTTCGCTGGTGATGATTGGCGCCGCAATGATTGTGCTGATCATTGCAAGAACGTTTGGACTTCGCAAAATGGGCATTTAGCCGCGGGGCTTGCCCCGTGTGTCTGTGCGTGGGGCAAAGATACGGCCCGCGAGCGGGATGGCTCAATGTGTGATCCGTTCCCGTTGATTTCTTGTGACACGAAAGTAACAGACGATGCAGGTCACCATTGAATTTACCGCTCAGTTGAAACGAGCGGCCGGTACCGCGGCGGAGACTGTCGATGTTGAGACGGGTTGCTCGGTGCAAGAACTCGTGGCAGAAGTCGCAGGACGACATGGCAATCCGCTATCGGGATTGCTGTTCGCAACCGACGGCACATTGCATCCGTCGATACTGCTGTTCGTCAGCGACGAGCAAGTTCGCTGGGAGACTCCGCGAACACTCTGCGATAACAACGTCGTGACACTTCTCTCGCCCATTTCGGGCGGTTGAATCAAACCAGCAATCGAACCCGCACGTAATCAGACACGCGAGAACCATGCCTGATCCAAAACCGCTGACCGACGAAGAACGGGCCGTTTACGAGTGGCAACTTTGGGTACCCGAGTTCGGCGAAGCCGGCCAGGAACGGCTCAAGGGGGCATCGGTGCTGGTCTCGCGATGCGGCGGTTTGGGTAGCGTCGCCGCGTATGAGTTGGCGGCAGCCGGCGTTGGAAAACTTGTCATTGCGCATGCCGGCAACGTCAAACCAAGCGATTTGAACCGCCAATTGTTGATGACGCACGACTGGCTCGGCAAATCTCGCGTTGAATCGGCCGAACGGCGGTTGAAGGAACTCAATCCCCGGCTGGAAATCGTCGCTGTCGGCGAGAACATCAACGAAGAAAACGCCGCCGGGATTATTGAGCAGGTTGATCTGATTGTCGACTGCGCTCCGCTATTCACCGAACGGTTTGCGATGAACCGTCAGGCCGTCTTGCAGGGCAAACCCATCGTCGAGTGCGCCATGTACGACATGGAAGCGCAGCTCACTTCGATCATTCCTGGGGAGACACCTTGCCTGGCGTGTCTGCATCCGGCTGATCCGCCGGGGTGGAAGCGCGAGTTTCCCGTGTTTGGAGCCGTCTCGGGAACCATTGGATGTCTGGGCGCGATGGAGGCGATTAAACTGCTTGCCGGTTTCGGCGAACCGCTGACCGGTCGAATGCTTACCTGCGATTTACGTGAGATGACGTTTCGGGTTCGTTCTCTCAGTCGAAACTCCAATTGTCCCGTTTGCGCGGCCGACTAAGCATCGGCGATGACACCGACTATCGATAGCTTTGGTCGATTGCTGTCGGTTTCGCCGGTCAGTTGGTCGAGCTGTGATTCGATCAACTCAAGTCGGTGGGCGATGCGGTCGCGATTATTGAACCATCGCTCGCGCCATTGATCCAGAACGATGTCGGCTCGCTGCTCGGCTTGCCTGCACCCCGCGAGGCTGCACTCCAGTCGCAGTAACGACTGACCCAGACGCGACTTGACCATACAGAACTCCTGGCGGGCGACACTGGGGATAGGACGCAGAATCGTTTCCCGTCAGGTTCTACCACTTGTGGTGGAACAGGAAAGTCACTCAGGCTGCGTAAGACAGATCGACTCATCTCGATACGAAGCTTGAGGTGTTTGCGGATGTTTTGACGACAATCAATTCAGCCGGAACGGATTATGCCGCACGATGACGACCGTCACAAACGAGGCGAAAAGTCCGACAATACCGCCTGTTCGGGCGGCTCGGTCAAGCAGAATTCGCCGCAGTGATCAGCGTTCGGAATGCCCGCTGATGGTCCAATGGCGGTCGCTTGTTTGTTCGGCCCAGCTTGGCGGTACGTTCAGGTCCGATAACAGCCCGCGGATATCGTCCAGTGTGAGAGCGGCATGCAGTGACTCGCGAAACATCTTCTGCTGATGCGGATTCTCTTCGCCTGCGTAGGTTTGAACAATCTGCTCGACGGTTTCGACGTCCGGTGGCCGCAAGAGGTCGCGAACGAAGAGCAGCCCGCCCGGGCGCAGCAAGCGGACCATCTGAGCGAGAACTTTGAGTGGTTCCGCAATGTGGTGGACGATGCTGTTGGACATAACAACGTCGTATGTCCCGTCGGGAAAGGTCAAATCCTTGGCATCCGCCCGTTCGAGACGAACCCGGTTGATTAACCCGGCCCGTTCAATGTTCTGGCGACCCAACTGCAGCATTTCGCCAGCCAGATCAACGCCAGTCACGTGACAAATGGCAGACCGCCGACAGAGTTCGATGGGAATCTGAGCTGTCCCGGTTCCCACGTCGAGTACGTGTGGGTTCCCTTTGTCGTAGAAGCGAACCCCGCCTTCCGTCCTCGCTGCCTCTGCCAATAAATCATCGACAAACGCGCGATTGACTTCACGGTGATTCATTGCATCGTAATCGATGGCTTCCTGGAGGGTGTCCATCACCTCCGGTTCGAGCGTTCGGGGTAGCATATGGCACTAATGTGAACGGAGAAATGCGAGGCGGTCAATTCAGGACTGCCGATTGACCACAAGCCGCCCAGAAGCGCCAATGAACAACCAAACGTTTTCGCAATTGTAGTAGATAAAACTGCACAAAAAAGCCCAGCTCTTAGAAAAAGAGCTGGGCTTTAAGTAACAACACGTATTCGGCAATATGTCGGCCGGGGCCGGTGGCTTGCTGTCAGTCGTCAGCTGCTTCCGGCGGAGTTTCCGCTTCGCTTTCGGCTGCTCCGACGGCGGCAAGTTCGGGTTCCTTCTCAACAGTTGAACCGTGGAAGTCGAGTTGGGTCTGGCCTGCGACTTCCGTAGTCGTGACGGCGATGACGTTCTGTCCTTCAAACGCACCGCGAAGCAGTTCTTCGGAAAGCGGATCTTCGATATACCGCTCGACCGACCGGCGAAGCGGCCGGGCACCGTAGTCGAGACTGTCGTCTTCCTGGCCTTTGTCGATGATAAAGTCCTTCGCATCGTCGCTCAATTCGAGCTTCAACCCGCGTTCTTCCAGCCGTTCGCGGACCTTGGCCAGTTCGATATCGACAATCAACTTCAGATCTTCCGCACTCAGCTTGCGGAACACGACCACTTCATCAAGACGACCAAGAAACTCCGGCTTGAAGTACTTCTCGATGTCGTGCATGAGGTTACGTTTCATGTTGTCGTAGCTGGTGTCGGCGTCTTTCTTCTGGAAGCCGAAGGCGTCTCCACTGGCAATGGTCGCTGCGCCGACATTCGTTGTCATAATGAGAACGACGTTCTTAAAATCGACCTTGCGGCCGAAGCTGTCGGTCAGGTGACCTTCTTCCATAATCTGCAACAGCATGTTGAAGACGTCGGGGTGGGCCTTCTCGATTTCGTCCAGTAGCACGACCGCATATGGCCGTCGGCGAATCTTCTCCGTGAGTTGGCCACCTTCTTCGTAGCCAACGTATCCCGGGGGAGCACCGATCAATCGGCTGACGTTGTGCTTCTCCATGTACTCGCTCATGTCGATCTGGACAAGTGCTTCGTCGTCGCCGAACATGAACTCCGCCAGCGTCTTTGCCAACAGCGTCTTGCCGACGCCAGTCGGACCAGAAAACAGGAACGCTCCCGTAGGTCGCTTGGGATCTTTCAATCCGCTACGACTGCGGCGGACCGCTTTGGAAATCTGAACGATTGCCTCGTCCTGACTGATAACGCGCTGGTGCAACTCATCTTCCATTTGCAGCAGGCGAACCGTGTCCTCACTCGAAAGCCGCGTGAGCGGAATGCCGGTCATTTTGGCGACGACCTCAGCAATGACTTCGGCATCGACGACGCCATCGGTCTCTTTCGACTTTTCACGCCAGTCGCGGGTGAGTTGCTCTTTCTTCTTCTTGACCTTGTCGGCCTGGTCACGCAGGCTGGCTGCCTTTTCAAAATCCTGATTGGCAACCGCTTCTTCCTTGGCCTGGTTGAGCCGTTCAATTTCCTCTTCAATCTCTTTGAGATCGGGCGGGCGGACCATCGACTTCAGCCGAATCCGTGCTCCCGATTCATCGATCACATCGATGGCCTTATCCGGCAGGCAACGGCCGGTGATATAGCGGCTGGAAAGTTCAACGGCCGCCTCAAGGGCGTCGTCAGTAATCTGCACGCGGTGATGCGTTTCATACCGATCGCGAAGGCCCTTGAGAATCTGAACCGTCTGAACCGGTGTCGGCGGATCGACCATGACCGTTTGGAATCGGCGTTCCAATGCGCCGTCTTTTTCGATGTACTTGCGGTACTCGTCAAGCGTGGTCGCACCAATGCATTGCAGTTCGCCACGACTAAGTGCTGGCTTCAGCACGTTCGAGGCGTCAATCGCACCCTCGGCTCCACCGGCACCAACCAGCGTGTGCAATTCGTCGATGAACAGAATGGTGTTCTTGGCCCGGCGGACTTCGTTCATCACCGCCTTGATCCGCTCTTCAAACTGCCCGCGATACTTCGTGCCGGCCACCATCATGGCCAGGTCGAGTACCACAATTCGCTTATCGCGCAACGGCTCGGGAATGGTGTTATCGACAACCATCTGGGCAAAACCCTCGACGATGGCGGTTTTACCAACGCCCGCTTCACCCAACAGCACCGGGTTGTTCTTCTGCCGACGGCAGAGAATCTGAATGACGCGTTCGATCTCGTCCTGTCGGCCGATCACTGGATCGAGCTTATTTTGCCGCGCCAATTCGGTCAGATCGCGTCCAAAACTGTCCAATGCCGGCGTCTTGCTTTTGCCCGCTTTGCCACTTGTGCCGCTGCCGCCACGTTCGGTCGGCTCGCCACCTTCCAGCCCGTGACCGAGCAGGTTCAGCACTTCTTCGCGAACGTCTTCCAGCTTCAGGCCGAGGTTCATCAGTACCTGGGCGGCAACGCCTTCCTGTTCGCGGAGTAATCCAAGCAGCAAATGCTCGGTGCCAACGTAGTTGTGATTGAGGTTCCGGGCCTCTTCCATTGCGTACTCGGTCACCTTTTTTGCCCGCGGTGTCTGGGGCAGTTTTCCCATGGTGACCATGTCGGGGCCGGACTGAACGATTTTCTCAACTTCGAGGCGAATCTTTCGCAGATCGACTTCGAGATTCTTGAGCACGTTCGCCGCAACGCCGGAGCCTTCTTTGACGAGGCCCAACAGGATGTGTTCGGTGCCGATGTATTCGTGATTGAAACGCTGGGCCTCCTGGTTGGCCAGCTGCATCACTTTACGTGCCCGGTCGGTAAATCGCTCGTACATTCGAGGTTACTCCCTGATCTTCAAGCCGCTGAACATGACTGCCCCACAAGACGATTCTTGTGCACCCAGCCGGCCGAATTGCCACCGGATTCCCCGCCGTGACGGGGACATCCGAAAAACTGTTTGTTTTATGGTCGATTTTAAACACTGACGCCGCACCGAATCAGATCGGTTTTCGACGATTACTTACAAGATAGGCCACAGCGAGAGCGATTGGCGAAAAAACTGCTGCGGCAACCCGCTGTGAGGGCAAAAACTCGGGGATTTCCGACGATTGAAGCAGCCCCGCTGCCAATTCCGGCCACCCTCCTTGAGAATCGCAATGTCTGTTTTGCCAGTCGCGACGGTCGAATTGGCTGCCGCGTCCCCATCCCATGCAATATGCGTGCCAGACATGCTCGCTCATCAAATCGAAAAACCGCTACAATCGATCCTGT
>CAUZOL010000028.1:0-37035 GCA_963581435.1 Planctomycetota bacterium | reverse complement strand
ATGGAACCGCTTACGCAGCCACGAAAAGATGACGCTCGTCGTCGAAGGACGTTCCTTCCAAGACGGAATTCTGCAGGAATTCGCCGCTTAGAAACATTTTCATAACACAACAATTGACAATAGCTCCGCACAGCCCGTTGACAGATTAAGGCGACGTCGCGGCCGTAGCTAACCAGTAAAGACCGTTTGAAGACACGTTCTTAGGCGATGCCGACGAAAAAGCGGAGTTTTCTGAGATTCTCTGGCAATTCTGCAACAATCGGAAGTAACACTACGGAGACTTTGTGAAGTGTTTGAAGATCATGCAATTAATGTGGAAACGCGTCTGGGAAAGGGCGAGGCGGAACACAAAGCTGTCGAACATTGTCTGGAGAAATTGCAGGAGCCAGAGCGACATCTGCTGTTGAGCGTGTATACTCGAGGTGATTTGATCACCGAACAACAGCAAACCGTTGATCGCCAAACGACGGCACAGTTGAATTCCTTCCCACTGCATCCAACCTCTTCCTCCCTCCACCAAGGAATCCACATGAAATCTTCAAGACGAGGATTTACCTTGATTGAATTATTGGTGGTTATCTCAATCATGGCGATTCTCATTGCGCTTCTGCTGCCGGCCGTTCAACAGGCTCGGGAAGCAGCCCGGCGATCCACCTGCAAGAACAACATGAAGCAGGTTGCGCTGGCCCTGCATAATTATCACGACACACACCGATCGTTCCCTCCGTTTATTATCAATCGCAATGGGAATCCGTCGCGGATTGGCGATGTGGACAAGGGGGCCAACTGGCTCGTCTTTCTGCTGCCCTTTGTCGATCAGGCCCCACTTTACCAGCAGTGGGATTTCGATATTCCGGCCAACCAGAATCCCGGTCGCTCGACGGAACTGGCCATCTTCAAGTGTCCCAGCGATCCGCAGAGCAGCGGGAATCACTGTGCCTATGCCGGCGGAGGTTGGGCGCGCGGAAACTACGGCATGAACGTTTCCCCGTGTTCGCACGGGCTTGGCGGTGCCAACGGTTCCCTCGGAGGCATCGGTGGCGCGAACCACGTTGTCCGCTTTCGCGATGTGTCGGATGGAACCTCCAACACGGTGGCTGTCGATGAAATTCGCGCGGGCTTAAACGAGCAAGACCTTCGGGGTAGCTGGGCCATGCCGGGACTTTCTGCCGGAACGGCAGCCATGTTTAACGATGCCAGCGCCCCGAACAGCCGCGAGCCCAATTCGGACGACATGGAAAACTGCACGGTCTCCGGTCTGGCCGGTGATGGAAGTCGCGGCATGGGCTGCTTCGACAGCAGCAACACCGGGCAGATGACGGCACGCAGCATGCACGTTGGGGGATTGCATTTGACAATGGTCGACGGATCGGTGCGATTCGTGAGCGAGAACATAAACTTCCGGCGCAATGAATTCGGCTGCGCGACTGTTGGGCCACGCGGTATCTGGCAGTCCATTCACACGCGCGCTGGCAATGAAGTCGTCGGAGATTTTTGAACCAGTGACGGGAGTATGAGATTTTGGGGACCGCTAAAGTTATGCTGAGGAAAGTTTTCGCCGTGAAATCCTTGCTGTTAATTACACTGCTGCTCGTTACAACATCAGGTTGTGGCTCGAGCGCGCCCGGTGTGGCGGCGGTGAAGAAGCAGATGGCTCCCGAACAGCTTGCGGTGGGCGATCCCGTTGTGAATGGCATCGGCATGGTGCTCGTCCCCATTCCCTCGGGGGAATTTCAAATGGGAAGCATGGAACCGAAATCAAAGAAGGGCCGCTTTGAAAAGTCGGAGGCGCCGCAACATCGAGTCAAGATCACCAAACCGTTCTTTCTGAGCGTTTGCGAGGTCACCCAACTGCAGTACGAAGACGTGATGGGAGCGCGGCCGTGGGAGGGTAAACCGCTTGTGGAAGAAGGCCCCAACTACGCGGCGACGTATATCGGTTGGCAAGATGCCGTGGACTTCTGCGAGAAACTCAGCGAACGCGAAAACGTGGAGTATCGCCTGCCGAGTGAAGCGGAGTGGGAATACGCCTGCCGCGCAGGGACCACCGAGACTTTCAGCTTCAAGGCGAAAAATGCCGATTTGGCCGATTACGCCTGGATCGACCAGAACGCCTACAAAGACGGCGAGCAGTATGCTCACCCGGTGGGGCAAAAACTCCCCAACATCTGGGCCTTGTACGACATGCACGGCAACGTCTGCGAGTGGTGCCAGGATTGGTACGCGGGTTATGACACAAATCAGAAACAGGCCGTCGATCCGACCGGCCCGAAGAAGGGGCGCGTCCGAGTTTGGCGTGGAGGCAATTTCGCCGATGCCGCGGGCAACGCTCGATCTGCCAGCCGATTGAGTTACGGCCGCGTTGGCTACCGTCCCGATTTCTCCGCCGGCTTTCGTGTCGTCAGGACTTTCAATACCGCCGAATGAGTCGCTTTGGAACCCGCCGTTCCGCGGGCCGCGCCGCCTGCATGTTGGCCCCCGGTGGAATCGTCTGGGTGCCGAGATGCGGCTTGGTACCCGCTTACTTTGAACGCGTCTTCGTCTCGGGGCGGTCGATGGCGAAGTTGATTGATTCGAAGCCGGCCGCGCGTGACGCGTCATAAACGCGGATCATATCTCCCAGCGGAACCTTGGGCTCAATATCGAGGATGACGGGGATTTCCGTCGTCGCCGCGGCTAGCAGTTTCAACTGCCGTTCCAACTGATCGAAATCACTGTAGATTTCACCCCCCTGATTGACCTGCACTTCGCTGCGGCCGCCAGGGCCGGTTCGCAAATACAGCCAGACTTCACCGAACGGTTTTGGCGGCGCTTCAATCGGATCGGACTCGATTGCGCCGGCGGCGAGGTCGGTCGGCAACAGCGACTCCTGAATCTGCCCGGTCGAAGCACACAACAAGAAAATGAGCAACAGGAAAACAACGTCGATCATCGGCGTCATCGCGGCGTCGTTGTGCCGTTCAGCGTCGTGGTGGTTGGGAATACGCATGGTTACGAACGACATAAAAATGACAAATGAATAAAGCCCACGGGCTGCGGCCCGTGGGGTACCAAACGCAATTACTTCGCAACAACGGGAAACTTCACGCGGGTAACGCCCGCACGGGCGCAGGCAAGAATGATTGGCTCGATGGTTTCATACGGTACCGTGCGGTCGCCGCGAATCCGGACTTCAAATTCGCCGCCGAACTCTTCAGCACCACTCGTAATTCTCGCTTCAACTTCGGCCACCGAAACTTCTTTTCCACCCACGTGCAGCACCTGGTCGGCGGTGACGGTGACAACCAGCCGTTTCAACTCGGTTTCTGTTTCGTCTTCGGTCTCCGCCGCTTCCGGCAAATCGACCTCTTCCAACGTTTCGCTACGAACGAAGTGACTGGCGGTCAGAAAAAAGATAATGAGCAGGAAGACGACATCGATCAACGGCGTAATGTTAAACCGCAATCCGCGCCGACGTTTTTGGGTTGGAATTTTCATGGTGTGAATTGCGAACGATGAATTGTGAATGATCAGACGACGCGAAACCGCAAGCGGTGTCTCCTCTCTCCTTATCTCCCCTTCTCCCCCTCTGATTTCCCTGCCGCGGGCGACTTGCGTTTCGACAGCGTGCGGCGTTTGAAGTCGGAAAAGAGATGCTCGGCCATCAGGGTGGCTTCGGCGACCAATCCGTCGATGCGGTTGCGAAAGATGGCGTAACCGGCGAGTGCGGGAACGGCCACGATGATTCCCATAGCGGTGGTGACCAAGGCATGAGAGATGCCGGGGGCGAATTGTGAGACCTGCGGGCTGGCCTGGTTCTTGAACTGATCGAAGGCGGCGATCATGCCGAGGACTGTCCCCAGCAGACCGAGCATCGGTGCGATGGTGCCGATGATTGAAAGATATTCGATTTTGCGAAACAACCGGGCAGCCCGCTCGACGCCGGCGTCTTCCATTGCCTTTTCGGCTGCCTTGTAACCAAAACTAATTTCGGACAGTCCCTCTGCCAGCATGTGACCGAGAAAACTGGGCGAGTTTCTGGCGAGCTGTTCGGCGTCGCTGAATCGGCTCTGATTAATGAGCTGGTGTGCTTCTTCGGCCAGACCGATGGGGAGCAAAGCACCCCGGCGAATGCTGAGCAGATGCTCGACAATGAGCGCGACGGTTGCGACCGACAGCGCAATAATGATCCAGCCGATTTTTCCGCCGGCGTTCAACAACTCGCGTATTCCCTGCGGCTCTCCCGATGGAGAATCCACGGCGGCAGCAGCTGGATTGACTCCGTCTTGAGCGGCAACGCGAGTCGTCGATGAGACGACCAGCAGGATCGTCGCTGAAAGAACGACCAAAAGGCATCGTTTTCGTAATCGTCCGAGCGAATTCACAACAATGTGCTTCCATGCCAAAGGTTTGTTTGAGTACGAAACGGCAAGCGGGTTCTATTCGTCTCGTGAGGTTTTCGCAGGCGTTGATTCCTCACTCTTTAACAGCGAGGCGGCTTCGTCGGCGAAGGGTGTGCCGACGAATCGTGTGGTGACTTCGCGATACAGCGCGCGCGATTGGCCCGACTGTCCGACTTCTCTTAGCGCGTCGGCCGCTTCGAGACAGGCTCGCGCCGCGAGGTGAGTGTCGTCATCGTAAACCAGGGGAACCCACAACAGCGCTGCAGCGGCCCGGTCGTATTCTTTGCGCACAAGATGTCCGCGTCCCAGTACGTAGAAAGGACCGCCGCGAATATTCTCGGGCATGTCTTCGATTTTGGACTGCCAGCGTTTCATTTCCGACGGGGTGAGGTTGCCCTCGCGAACGCGAAGCCGCCACAACTGCGCGCGTGCGAGCAGTCGAATGCGGAGATTGATGCTGGATGCCAATTCGTTCATTTCGTTTTTGGCCAGTGCCGTATGACGCACGTCGGCGAGCAGATGACTTGCTCCCAGTAAGCGGGACGCTTCGGTGTTGAGGTTGATCCAGCCGAGCGATTCACTGCGGAGCGCGGCGGTGATGTTGTGCGTACCCCACGTTAGCGGAGCCAGTTTGAACTGCCGCGTCGTCTGGTCGCTTTGCCAAAGGGCCAGAAACTTCGATCCCGCCGCGATCAAATCTCCACGGCGCAGCGCACAGCGGACAAGCATCGCGAGGATATCGCGGCGAACCCAGTCGCGCGTCTCTTCAATCATGGCGAGTTCAAACGAGGCGACAGCCCGTTCCATGTCACCTTGCGCAAAGCTATTCAGCCCTTTCCTGTGCTGTTCGGTTTGCGGCGTTCGCACCTCGACAACTTCGTCGGCGTCGTAAGTGCTGACGCTCGTGTTGTCCCGACTGCGGATGGTGAGTTTCGTGCCTGTGAAATCGACGACAATCCCGGAGTGGGTGATGCGGCTACCGCTGCGTTTTCGCTGCAGCACCACTTTATCGACCGGCTGTTTCTGTGCGAAGGTGACGGACGTTGTGAGTAACAGAAGGATCGCGAAGAGGGTCAGTACCCCACCGAATTTGATCCGGCCAGTCGGGTGCCACTGGCACCCATCGAACGAGGGTTGACCAGATGCCTGCGAGCGCGCCGCGGTGCGACAAACGGGATTGGGGGGATGGGAAGGTGTCTTCATTTGCGTTTGAATTTTGTGACGTCGCGGTAGAGATAATTGCCGCCGTTCTGGCGTGCCAATCGTCTGAGAAAGTTATCGACTTTCAGGTCGGGATATTTGCCGAACTCGATGCAATGAATCCGCGTGCGTCCCTTGTTCAACTGTTTGATGTCGTTCAAGTCGGCGGCGCCCAGTGGGTCGTCGGCATCTGAGAGAAAGTAAACGACTTCCGGCCTGAGTCGCAGCGCTTGCTTCAGGGCGAGCATGTGGTCGGTTCCGCCGCTGGTGCGGGCGCTGTTAATGTTCTGGCGAGCGAGCGTCTTGTTGATACTGTTCGCCCAGACGAGCGAACCGTCGGCCGCACCGGGCAACTTCATAATGCGCGTGGATTGAGTGTAAAAGATAACCTGAAATCTCTGCGTGGCATCGAGCGCCTGGATGCTTTTATTGAGTTCCGCCTTGGCAGACTGGAAGGCAATGCCATACATACTGCCCGAGGCATCGAGAACGTAGGTGAATTGTCTGGCGCTGTCGCGAATGCCGAAGAACGACGTTTCGCCTTTGTCGAGAGCGCCGGCGCGGGTCGGCTGGAATTTTCCGATCGATTGAATCGTCGACTCGACAGAGTTCCCTGACGAAAAGGAGGGCGGCGCGCCGCCGCCGCCACCGAGAACGTCGGGTCGCTTATCGATCTTCGGCGTTTGAATTTCGGCGGGTGGGCTGCTGTCGATCAGCGTTTGCTGCACGTCATTGTCGAGCGGCTGCTGAAAGATTGCGGACGTGTCCGTCTCTTCGGTAGCGCGTTCCACCAACGCGTTCGACTCTCTGCTTTGAAATCCAAGCTCCCGCATTCCGGCATCCGGATCGCCAGTGGGCTGTCCTTCACAACTCTTGAGGCTCGTCGCAACAACGAACAGCAGTAGCGCGTGCAGCACGAAAGAGATGAACCAGCTGGGAATGCCGGCCAGTGACGAAGAGGGCGTTTGCCTTCCCGCGAACTCGGCCTGCTGTGCTGGAGTGGATGCTGACATGGTATGGGTTTCCGGAAAAACTCAACGTCGCTGTACGGGTGCCACTGGCGTGTCGCCAGTATCCACCACGTTGCACTGGCGACACGCCAGTGGCACCCGCACGCGTTGTCTTAGAACGTTATTCGATTCCTCGTGTTAGTGTCTGCTGTCGGCCCGATTTGCCGCGTCGCGTATCTGTTGAATGTACTTCGGGGTGACGTCCAGGGGGAAGACTTTATCGGGGGGGACGAAATTAAATGCGTTTTCATCCAACGGAGCGTTCAAAACGACATCGACGAAATTGAGCGACAGCATCGACCTGAGCGAATTGCTCGAACGCGGTCGCTTCAGGTAGAGAACTCGGCGGGGAAACAGACTGTCGCGATCGAAGTAGAGACGGACCATGTCGGGCATGTGCTCGGGCAACCGTGGCAACTGTCGCGCGTCGGCGTTCGCGCGAAGTTCGTCCAATTCTTGTTCGTCGAGAAAGTTTTTCAAAACGTCAATGTTCCAACGGCCCTGAACAACAAGAAACGGTTTGCCGTCAATCTTCTCATTTCGCACCTTGCCGAATGCCATCGTGTGTTCGAGCGAGCCAAGTAGCTCGGAAATACCGCCCACTCCGAGTTCGGCGAATAGCAGACATTGATGCTGTTGGTTGTGCCGGGCGGCTTCGCGCAAAATCTGCCGGACGTCGCGGCGTGTGATTCGCCGTTCGATGCCGGACTTCTTCTCTGAACCGTCCACGGTATCTGGTTTATCGACCTCTCTGCCGGACGTATGCGAGGTCCATAACACCTGCCCATCACAAACCTGCAGCATCGAGGCTCGAAACTCTCCGTCCTTACCAAGACGAAGTTTCAGTGACATTTTAAGTTGAAGGTCGCGACCTTGCAGGTAGGTTCCATTGGCCCGAAATTTTCGGTCGCCGATGACAACCGTTTCGATCAGGTTCGCCTTCACCGACCGGTAACCATGAATTCTGTAACGGGCACGCTGCAAGAGTTCGGGAGCAGTGATTGCAAGTGGTCGCTCGTCGCTGTCGGCCTCGGTCTTTCCGTCACGATTCCCGGCTGTCGGACTGCCATCCGATACTGATGGCGCATCACCTTTCGCCGGGCTATCGGTTGAAGCGGTTTGCGCGCCAGCCGCGGTGAATGAAAGCCAGATTGCGGCAATCGCGACGAAAACCGCAACTGTTAAAATGGGTGCTTTTTTCATCTTGTTCCGAAAAAAGGGATTTTACCAAAGATTCACGACGTAACGGACCGAAAAAAGAATTGTCCCACGTCGCAGCAATTGCTGTGGAGGCGAGCGGTCCCTTGGATTGGCCGCCAACTGGGAATTGCAGACAGCAGCACACTTTAGTCCGACAGGCACATTGGGGTCGACCGCAATTCATTGGGGCCGATCTCACCGCTTCGGCGGGAATTGCCGGACGACCTGAACAAATTGGAATCGGAACCGAGCGCACGGCGCGCGGGGAATTTTGGAACGGGCATACGAAACCTGAAAGGCACCATTGGTGCCAAGTCGGGGATTGGGAGAAAAGGGTCGTGATGAAATACTATTTCTTAGGCCTCGCCACGCTAGTAGTCGTAGTTTGTGGCTGCGTTGTGGATGGCGGTCAGGTGTTTCCCCGGCGCGATGAGTTTCACGCCCCACCGGCCTCCATGTTGACTCGTCCCGGGCCGATGGTCGATGGACCGGGTCCGGGCGTTATGGGAATGTTGGCTCCACCGCCGGCTCACATGATGGCGGGCCGTAACACACAGGTGCAATTCGTCGATCCTCCGGGAATGCAAATCGGCTGGCAAATTCGTGAAGGGTACGCCGAAAACCAGCTCGTCTCGGGCGGTGGACGCTACAACTTCCGACAGGGAGCAACCTACCGTCTGAAGCTGAAGAACATTCCCAACCGGGAAGGTTTGACGCTGTATCCGACGCTGCAGGTTTACCCGGCACATCCGACGACCGATGCGTATCTTTCGCACAACAGCGTTCCGATGGAACTGAGCGACGAGGATCTCGATCAAGTCGAGAGCAACAACTTCGTCACCAAAGTCATCTACCTACCCGATCCGCGATTCCAGGACCTGGCGGTTGTGGGATTGGCCGAAACTCTGGTTTCGACGCGTCTGGAACCGGGTGTCGATCCGGTCGCAGAAGCCGATCGTCGCGGCACAATTATGCTCGTGATGCGAATGGGTAACATGGACATGGAAATGCCGGCAGGAAGCGGCGGCAACGCCGACAGTGCCATGTGGCAAGGCGGAGTGTCTCCCGCATCGTTTGCAAAAGTCGATGGCGAGAAAGGGCAACACGTCCCTCCAATGCCAATCGGGCCGGCTGGAAATGGTTCGCTGAACATGCCGGGACCAATGATGATGGCCGGTTCGGGACGACCCGGTATGCCGACACCGAGTCCGGTGGCCGGTATGGGAGCAATCCCGGCGTGGGGTCAACCCATGACATCGACGCCGATCGGATTGCCGGGGCCTCCTCATCTGCCATTCGGACGGCGGGCCAGTTTGAAGTCGCACACGATTCGCAATCGTACGAAGGTAAACCTGCCGAAACCTGTTGATCACCTGTTGATCGATGTCAGCCACGAGCCGGGCATCAGCATGCCCGCACCGGTGAAGTACATTGAGTACAAGGAAAAACATCCGGTCTATAGTCCGGGTGAAATGTCCCACCCGGCATGGTCCCGACGATAACGCGATGACGGTTAAGTGTTGAGAGTCAATGACGGACGCAGTGAGCCGCCGGGGGTTGCCCGGCGTGTTTCCGACACAGTGGTGTCCCACTTGCAACTGCAGTTCGGAAGTCCTTAACCCTCGCTTGCGCTTCGGGCTGTTATCAATTAATAAATTGATCAACTGTTTCGCCTCGTAAAACGGGCATGTTGTCACGAGAGATTGACGTGCTGTTTAACGCGATTCATAAACAGAAGAGACGCCGACGCCTTGAAGTAGCGCTGCTGGCAGGTTTGCTGGCTGTTCTCTTCAACTCGACGGCATCGGCACAATTTCAGGGTGTCGGGGGTCGCTATCATCCGCTGAACCAGCAGACCGCGCCGGGAACGGCCGGGCTTTGGTCGGCAATAATGAACCCTGCGGCGGCGCGGTATCATCAGCCGGTTCGAGTTGAACTCCCAAGGGGAGGACAGGTCACCTTCTTTGCCGGGCCGGAACGACGTGCCGTTGCTCAGCCCGCCCCTGCAGTTGCTGGTGTTGCTGTTGGTCATGTTTACCGATTGCGAATCAGCGACATGCCACAATATCCGGGTATCGATCTGTTTCCAACAATCGAGATTCTCGATCGTCTCCATCCCCCCGCGGGCAAGCTGTTCGAATTTCCCGTGCCGGTACAAATTACACCGGAGGAAATCGATCTCGCCTTACGAGGAAATCTTGTCACGAAGGTCATCTATCTGGAACAACCACAGTTGGCCGACCCGCGACCGCAGTCAGACCTTGTCGGAGCCAATGTGGTTTCCGCAAGCCAAAACGCCCTGGCCGAAGCGGACCGGCGCGGACGACCGATGGTCATTCTTCGACTGGGCGGAAGAGTTCCCAGCCGACAGGACAACGATGCGAGCTTCTTCGGCTCGGGAGCAAAGATCACGCTGCCGCCGAAATCGACAGCGAATCCAAAGCCTTCAATTCAAAAGACATCAGCGGCGGCACAAGGCCGCAACTCGTTGCTTCGGACAAGGATGTCCAACCTGGCACCCATCACTCGGTAGGTAATCGACTAGCTCAATGACGATGACGGCAACGAAAATCAATAACATTCGCAAGACAACAGATGCCGCAAGCACCCGCCTGCAGCACCGTGCAGGCCACATGTTGGTGTCACTCTGTTTGACGGGTGGGATGTTGCTGACGTGTTCGTGCCTGGGTGGCGTTGGCGGGAGAACGGCTTCGCGTGATCCGTTTCTGCAGCCGCCCGATGCTGCTTCACCTGTTCAAAATGTTCCGGCAGACCCGGCTCCCGTGCGTGTGGCCGAGTTGCCGCAACCGATGAACGGACCAGCCACGCAAACCGATTCCCATCCGATCGAACAGATTGCTTACTCGCAGCCGAAGCCGGTGGGGGTTGTTCGGCTTCTGGAATGGCAGTCGCCATCACAATCGATGGATACCGGGCGGCGCGTCGAGCCGGCCATCTACTCCACTCCCACCGTGGCACGCACTGAAATCACTCCAGTCGCATTCCAGGCTGCCGCTGCCCCGAATGCGGAGTACAACATCAGCGATGTTGACGAACACACAGATGAGTACCTGCTGGACGGCGGAGACCGGGCATTGCCGATTCACTTCGACCGCTTCAATCGTCTTGGTGTCGATACCGAAGACACGATTGCAGAATTCTCCGACCATTTGGGCAATCGGCACGTGAAGCCGACGAATCGCGTGGCAGTCTACGCACCGCGCTTCGGTTCAGTGCGAACGGTCACCGGACCGGGAGCGGGGACGGCGGTTGCGTTGTTTGCGCTCTCGTCCGACACCAGCGGAACGGCAGGATTGAAAAACCGACGCACGCCGCTCAATCGAACTCAACGCGATGCCATCAACAGAATCGATGTCCGTTCGCGGCCCAGTGGTGTCGAAAGTGGCGCCAACCGTCGGGGCGTGACTCAATCGACGGCGCTGCTGCTGAACGTGAAGCCGGTGAAGGCGGCCGAAGACCTTTCGTTTGTCAGTTCGGGACGCTTCCTGCAGACCGAACGGGCACGGATCGCAGCGGGCATTCAAGCAGCCGCCGTCTGGTCGCGAACGCAATCGCCGGTCATCGTCGCCCAAGACGACGGGCTACAAGAAGCATATGCCTCGTTTAAGCCACAGGAATTGGTCGGGCTGGACGATGAACACTTAACGAAAGGCGAACTGCGAATCGTGAAGCTGGCCGACCGCAAGACGGCCAAGCCTGGCGATGTGATTACCTTCACAATTCGCTACGACAACTTGGGCGACCGAGACCTGAATCACATCCGGATCATCGACAACCTGACGCCGCGTCTGGAATATGTGGAAGACAGTGCAACATCGGACCGTGCCGGACGGTTGGACACGGAAGATAACGGAGAAGGTTCGCTGGTATTGAAGTTCATTGTGGACCGCCCGCTTCCCGGTCATGAGGGAGGCGTCGTGACATTCAAGGCACTCGTTCGCTGAATTGACAAGCTGAACGCTCAAAAAAACACCTGAAGATGCTCGGATTCCCGCGAATCCGGACCCGCCACGTTCCGCGTGGCGGGTTTTTTTACGCCCCGATGAATCCAACGCCCACGGGCCGCGCGCCGTGGGATCGAACGGCAACCGTTGTGAATTGAATGGAGTGAGCGCCATTCAGTTCCCGCATCTGCCCGTATTTATCATTCATCAATCACCGTTCATCCGTTTTCCTTCACAATTCGTTGTTTCTTTTTGAGAAAGTGGGAATAAACGATTGCGAACGGGGATCAGAGTTGTTGGAATGGCCCCTTCGTCGGGGCACGCCCAAAGATGGGCAACCCGGAATGGGGAACACTTTTCAGTAACACGAGGAATGATTCGATGAAGAAGCTGACTGCGCTGTTGATGATGCTTTGCTTGGGACTGTTCATTGTTGGTTGTGGTGGTGGCGATGACGCCGCGACCGATGGTGTCGATGCTGATGGTGCCGACAGTTCCATGAGTGACGGTGCGATGAGTGACGGTGCGATGAGTGACGGTGCGATGAGTGACGATGCTACTGGCGATGCTACTGCTGATGGTGCCGGCGATGCCGCTGCTGATGGTGCCGGCGATGCTGCTGCTGATGGTGCCGGCGATGGTGCCGGCGATGCTGCTGCTGCTGCTGCTGATGGTGCCGGCGATGCTGCTGCTGATGGTGCTGGCGACGCCGCCGCTGACGGTGCCGAATAAGTGATTGAATTTGGTTGCTGCTACCAATGTGGCAACCGGGATCGCTCGATTCGAGCGAACCACACGATAATTAGAAAACCCCCGCAGTCACCGACTGCGGGGGTTTTCTTGTGCGCGTTCCACAAACTCTGTAAATCAAAGCCTGAAGCGCAAGCGAAGGAGCTTGCTGGCATCGCCTTGGAACCATCCTTCGCTTGCGCTTCAGGCTTTGATATCTAGCAACCGTTAGAGAACCAACCCTACAGAAAGATCCACGTCATAATGAACGACAACGGCAGCAGCACGGCGCAACTGTAGGCCATGTAGCCGAAGAAGCTCGGCATGCGGACGTTGTTCTTTTCGGCAATCGCCTTGACCATGAAGTTGGGGCCGTTGCCGATGTAAGTCATCGCACCCATGAAGACGGCACCAAGGCTGATGGCCGACAACGCCATCACGCCGACGCCGGCAACACTGGCTCCATCGGTCCCCATCGAACGGGCCGTTTCAAAGAAGACGACGTATGTGGGAGCGTTGTCGAGGAAGCTGGAAAGTACTCCAGTGCCCCAATAGAACTTCTGAGGCGAATCGACGCCGAGCGAAGCTCCGTGAAGGGTCAGCAGTTGCACGGGAGCCTGCATGCAGATGAAGATGCCGATAAACAGCGCGGCGACTTCGAGAATGGCGTCGTAGTTGAACGAATTCTGTTTGCGAATTTGCGTACTCGTACTCCACAGCGAAATCGCAGTGAGCCCGAGCATCATCAGTTCGCGAAAATAGATCGGCGCGTGCCAATGAGTTCCCGGCACGGCCTTGGAGGGATCGAACAGAATGACGCAGGCAATGATACCAGCCAACCACAGGAAGTTGACGGACCCCCGCAGTGCGAAGGGCTGTCTGGTTGCCGGTTCAGCTTCGACCGTCTTTTGATCTTCGCTACGGTAACGCAGCGAATCCCAGATGAAGTAAATGGCCATCAGGCTGATGTTCATGAACAGCCACATCGGCCACAGGCTGAGCGTCCAATCGAAGGGTACACCGCGAAGGAATCCGAGAAATAACGGCGGGTCGCCAATGGGCAACAAACAGCCGCCCGTGTTGCAGGCGACAAAGATGAAGAAGACGACCGTGTGAGAAACGTGCTTACGGTTGCGGTTGGCAGCAATCAACGGCCGAATGAGCAGCATGGCGGCACCGGTCGTGCCAATAAAACTCGCCATCAATCCGCCGATGCCGATGATGGCCGTGTTGAGTTTGGGCCGGCCCACCAGATGTCCTTCGACGGCAATTCCGCCACTGATGACATACAAACTGAATAACAGCGTGATGAAGGGAATGTATTCGACGAGAATGGCGTTCTTCAGAACCGTCACAGCGGCCGGCCAACCAGCGGCCGAAAGCGCGTGTGATGAATGATCGACAACACCGTGGCCGTAAACGAACGCGTAATACAGCAGCGTCACACTGCCGAGAACGCCGGCAATTAACAGCCGATTCCAATTGCATTCCCACCAGTGTTCCGTCTTGCGAAACAGCGGCAACAACGCGATGCACAGCAACAACACTGCAAACGGGGCGATGCTGTACAAGGCCGGAGAAGCAGCGACGGGATGAGCTTCCGACCCGCCGTGTCCGTGTTCGAGAGCATGGGCCGACGGAGCGCTGACGTGCACGGCCGCAAGCTGCGAGCCGACCAAATGCCAAGCCGCATACGTCACAGCAACGGCTGCAATGGCAGCAATCACAATCTTGCGAGAGACGTTATGCTGATCGCAGGTCAGGGCGTCGACTTGCATGGGATTTCTCTTTGATGCAGATGGCGTAAGTCGGGGGATTGAAATCGAGTCGGCTGGTGGGAGGAATGCGAGATTTCATCCCGTCATTCCCATTGCCGATCAAATCGGAAGGTTTACAAGGAATATAGGCCGCGTTGCCGAGTGCGCCGGACACATAACTCGCGCCGAGAGCAAATGCGATACGCAAGATTCCGGTTCGACAGATCAAACCGGTTGTATCGGCACCGATGTCGGCTATTCGCGCGGACCGGGATCGGTCAATCCCTGCACCAGCATGACCAATGCGCCCAGCAGCGACAGCCCGGAAGCGACCCAGAAGATCCCACCGCCCAAGTCGAGACATTGGACGCGGAATAGATACAGATCGAAAGTCTGGCTGCTGAGCAGAAAGAAACCGACCAGCGGCGCAAGCATACCACGGACGCCGGTCAGGCCGACGTGGATGGCGTTGTACAACGAAATGTTCTCGTTGCGCGCGAAGTACAGACTACCAGTGAGCCAGTTGATCGTCCCGCCACCGTTGCCGATCGCGTGAATGACGGCCCCCACAAGAAACGGCCAGACTTGTAAACTCATCGCCCCATAGGCATGCAGGCTGTAGGCGACCAGTTGAAACGTGTTAAAGATCGCCCGTGCGATCATGGGGTTGGTTCGGTCGAGAAACCGCCCCCAAAACGGAGCCGACGTCATCATGAACATCACCGGCAACACGGCGAATACCAAGCCAACGATCAGAGTTTCGATTGACTGCCGATCGAGATTCCACGTTTCAAGCAGCAATCCCCGCAGCATTTGTGGCACCAGACTGGCAACCGATCGCTGAGCAATCACGTCTTCGCGAAGAACTTCGGCCACGTACACCATCGCCATATGATTCGCAAAACCGGCCAGCGCGAAGCCGCCTTGAAAGCAAAGAAACCGGCGATCGGCAAGAAAAATCTTCAGACCGTTCCAGAACGCATGATGCGGCCGGACGGCGTCGTCGCGCGCGAAGACGTTGTTCCTGGAAATCGGCAATCGGGCGTAATACAGGGTCGAAACAAACATTAACGCTGCCACCACCCAATACAGCACCCAGTAGTAATCGGGCTGGAACGTAAACCACCAGTATCCGGCCAGCGTGACGATGAGCGCCGAAACGGCGGAAACTGCCTTCACCCAGCCAACCGCCGCTCCGCGATGCGTGACCGGGTAGTTCACCCGGTACATGTTCATCTCGCCAACGCGTGGAAACACACGCACAATAAATGCGGCGCCGACGGTCAGCGTAAACAGCGTTGCCCCGCCGACCGGCGAAATGGTGACCAGCAACAGCGCGGCCACCAGAAGATTGGGATAGACCACCAGCGACCGCATCGGAACCTTGCGGCCAAGCCAACTCACCAAGGGACTGAATAAGCTGCTGCCGCCAAACAAAATCGCAAGGAGCGCCAGATGTGTTTCAGTCCCGCCGACAATCGTTTTCAGAACGACGGTCGAAAGCAGAAACAGACAGACGAACGCGCCGGTGCCGATGTTGTAGAACGATTCGAGAATGAGCGCCGGCCGATAACGGGCCGGCACACGGTTACGAATCCAAGGCGAGTTGGCCAACCGGCTGCGCATACGCTCCTTCACTGTCACTACCAAAGAGAACGATCAACGGACCATCGCTTGCAGTTTCGCCGTTGGAGAAACCGGGTTTCTGGATTGGGTCTCATTCGCCGCGCAATCGGCGACCGAGTTCTGCAATTCGTGCGCCGCATGCGGTGCGGGCTTCTGCCAAACCGGCGGGAGTCGGGCTTCCCGCTTTGACGTAATCCAGAACAATGTCCTCGGCAGCCATCAGTTGTTTGCACGCGCCGGGAACTTCCGAAGCAATCTCGATTGGAATCGTCGAGACGCCGTTACAGTCGCCGTGCAACAAATCGCCGGGGAAGATCATCAATCCGCCAACGGTCACCGGCACGTGGACCGAGAGAATGTGACAATATCCGTGAGCACAGGTGGTTCCCGCTGTGAAGCAGGGAAAATCAATCGCCTTGACCTGATCCAGATCGCGGCCCGTTCCCGATGTGATCAGTCCCTTCGCACCGAACGATTTGTACGTCGTACACATCACTTCGCCGAAGGTGGCCGACGTCGTCGGTTCGTCCAGATCCTGAAAGACGACAACCGGCGGTCCGGGCAGTTCTGCAAAGGCGGCCACCTGAGCATCCATGCCGGAATAAACATCGCCGGAACGCGGAGCGGACATACTGCGAAATGTGGTCGTCGAAGCGTAGCCCACCATCGGCGGCATTTCGGGGAAGCACGACTTGATCGAGTGGTTCATGTATCCCGTGTTGCGCGGACGAATGTTCCACAGCTCGATGACGTTGCAGACGGTGGGAGTATCGTATTGGGCCAGGGCAGCTAGTGTCTCTTCGGAAAGCGCATTCGTCGCCGTCATCGGGAGGGGCCTTTCGTTGGTTGCTGTCGATTGAGGAACCGCGGTGAAACGCGTTCCGGCAGGTCATTGGACCTGAATATAGCCGATTTGCGTCTCACGCGAAAGCAGCGCGAACTCGTTCGTCACAGCTTAAACCCTTGCATGCGCGGCGGACTGGTAGCGCGGTGGACTGGATTTCGAGCGTGTTGTGTGTTGCGTCAAATTCGCAGGAAGATCTTCCGCCGATACAGCCACAGGCAAATGAGCCACAGCACGAACACGCGGGCCAGACTTTCCCAGAACGGGGCGAACGCGAAGGTTTCGCTGAACAGGTAGTCGTGCGAAACGGTATGAAGATTGAAGAAGCGGACGGTGAGCGGATCCAGCAGGGTATCGACGCTCTGCAGATGAATCTGCAGGATCTTGCTGATCCACGGTTTGAGCAACTGCGCCATGCAGTACATGGCAATCGAGTTCATGCCGACAACCACCAGCGGAAACGCCCACGCTTTCCAGCGGCGGACGTCGATAATCCAATACAGCAACCCCAGAATCCAGAACGTCCAGCCAGCGCTGAATACCGCCCAACTTGGCGACCAGATCCGCTTCACAATGGGACAGAAACTCCAATCGCATCCGGGTATTTTCGTGGGCCAGATGGATGTGTCGACCGCCATCGCGGTCAAAAAACAAATGCCGCCCGAGAGGAACAGCCATTTCAATTTCTGCATGTCGCTGCGGTCGCCACGGATGAGACGGCCCGCCATGACGCCGAACAACATGGTGACGATCGACGGGATGAAATTAAGCGTCTGGTACCCGCCCTTGTTCACCCAATAGGTGCGGCCTTCCCACTCTTCGGTTTCACGCGGGAACCGGCTGAGATACTCGCGGTCAAAACCGGCGGCGGCGTTGGTGTGTTTGTTCCAGTGTGAGGGCAAACCGCTGAACTGATTGAATTCCTCGTCCGCATCCAATTCCATCTGCTCGGTCACAACCGTTTTGACCTGCGCGAGCTCCGCAGCAGGAATCGTGTACTGAAAAAAGTAGAACCAGTACCCGCCCAGAATGCCCGCCACGGCGACAAGCTGCACCACCAGATTCCATCGCCAGAGCAGATACACAAACGTGTAACCGAGTCCGATTTGTGCGAGTACGTTGGTGAAGATGAAATTGGTCTGTCCGTTCCAATTCGACGACAGGAAAATCGCCAGCAGCACCAGCATCAGCGACCGCACAATGGCGTGACACAACATTCGCAGCTTCGATTGCCCCATCGCTGCGCGCTTGGAGTAGGAGAAGGGCATCGAAACACCCACCATGAACATGAACGACGGCTGAATCAAATCCCAAAACGAACAGCCGGTCCACGGAACGTGGCCAAATTGATATGCGAGAACGTCCCAGAGCTGGGTCCAGGCCCCCTGCCACGGTTGCCCGCTGGCCTGCTCGATGACCTGCTCCTTGCTCTGGTCCCACACGCGCGCAAAAGCGAGTCCGCCGGAAGCCATCGCCAGCATGACCAGCCCGCGATAGGCGTCGAGAGACACCAGCCGCTTCGACGGTTTCGGCTTGGAAGACTTGGCCATAATGTGCGACTCGTAAGATGTAGGTATGTACTGTTCGTCAAGTGGCAAAAACGATTTGACGCAAAGTCGCGAAGGTGCAAAGCTCCGCAAAGAGTTCGCTCTGATCTCGATGCCGCAATGGACTTGAAGAGAATCTGTGCAAGAGAATTCTCAAATAATTCGATCCACTCGTCGTCAAAGATAAATACTGTTCCACCCAAGTCATGGCCTTGGGGTCGTCTTCTTTGCGCGTCATTTGCATCTCTGCGACTTTGCGTAAAAAACAAACACAGAGTTAGCAGTCTGAGTTATTCACCTTGAAAACGTGCTTGCATTGCTTCGTAGTCTTCGGGGGTGTCGAGATCGTACAGCACCGATCGATCTTCGATGGAAATCTCCCTAATGTCGTTCTTGTGCCATCTTACCAGTTCGTTCAGCCCTTTGTCGCATGGAATCGTGGCAACTTCGTCGGCGAGTGACCAGCGAAAGAACGTCGGATGTCCGCGGCGGTCGTCGCAGCGGGGAATCAGAATGGGGGCATCGCTCGCATTCCATGTCTCAATAAGCTGCGCGAGAACGTCGGCAACAAGCAACGGATGATCGGCCGGTACGAGCAGCCAACCGTCATCATCCGTTGGGGTTTGCGTCGCCCGAATCGCATCGAGCGCATGCTGCACACTGCTGCGCATATCGGGCGGCGGTGATTGCGGCGCGACAACAGTCGCGCCGGCCGATCGCACTTCCGCCGCCAACGCTTCATCATCTCGACGCAAAACGACCACGCGACCGGCAATCTCCGGGCGATCAAGCGCATCGAGCAAATGCCGGATGACTGTTTTTCCGCCCAACGGCAACATCAATTTCGGTCGCCCCATCCGCCAGCTCAAACCGGCAGCGGGAATCACGGCAAAGAGTTTGCGGGTGGGATGCATAGTGGCTCGGACTATTGACGTCGCAACATTGCCAGCAACCGGTGCGGCAAGATATCCTCAGCACATCGGATTGCGATCCGATTGTCAACGGTCAAACCCTGGCTTGCGCTGCGGGCTGGTATTCACAACGACATGCGAAGAGTAAATCAACTGTGCAAATTCTGCTGACGAACGATGATGGAATTCATGCGCCGGGGTTGCGGGCGTTTCGCGATGCGTTACTCGAATTGGGCGATGTGACGGTGGTGGCGCCGGCGATTGAGCAAAGCGGCGTCGGCTTGAGCATCACTTATCGACACCCGCTGATTGTGAACGAGGAATTTCGGCAGGGGAGACACTATGGCTGGGCGGTGGCCGGCAGTCCGGCCGATTGTGTGAAGCTGGGCATGCTCGAATTCTGTAAAACGCGGCCCGACATCATCGTCAGCGGTATTAACGCCGGCGCGAACACCGGCATCAACGTACTCTATTCGGGAACCGTTGCCGGCGCGATTGAAGGAGCATTTTTCGGCGTCACATCGGTGGCCGTCTCGTTGATTCATTCAGAACAACCAAACTTTGAAACGGCCGCCCGCATTTCCGTCGAGCTGATCGCGCAATTGTGCGATCAGCAGCCGCGTCCCGGTTCGCTGTGGAACATCAACTTGCCGGAAAACCAGCCGCGCAGCGTGAAGATGACCTCGCTGGGCGTGAAACGTCACGTCGATCTGATGGAGAAACGAACCGCTCCCAACGGCCGCGCTTATTTCTGGAGTGGCTTCGACCCAATCGGCGATCACAAATTGGAGCCCGGCACCGACACGCGGGAACTGGCCGACGGCTACGCCACCATCACCCCAATGCACTTCGACCTGACCGAAGCGCAAACGGTAGCGAGCATGCAGGACGTGGAGTGGGAAATTTCAGCTGATTGAAACGGCCCATCAGTTGCGGTGCAATGCACGGCTGACTGCCATCTGTTCGGTCGCAGCTAACTTGCTTCCGCGCGATACCGCTCGTGGAGGCGATAGTACCGCATGACCCAGAAGGCGTAGAGATAATCGATCGCGGCCGCATTCAGACCGGTGGGTGGGCCGGTTGCCTCGAACTTGTAGAACGGGCCGGCTTTCCAGAAGTAAACTTCGTGCGGACGCTGCGCATCGATCCACTGCATGTCGCGCGTCTCGATTTTCTTGCCGGGACGGTAAAAACGGTCGAGTGGGCAGCGACGCAATTGCTCAATTCCCGTCGCAACAATAGCCGGCAGTTGACGTGCCGTCTCGGCGCCCTGACGCCCGGCAATATGCTTAAAGACCTGTTCGTCGCTGAGAATGCCGGCCCACATAAAGTTGCAGAGCGCGTTGCGTTCGCGTTCGATTTTTCGCATGGTCCAATACATTGTGCGGCCGAGACGGAACAGAAATTTCTCATCGAGTGCGCGGTTGTTGCGTCGGGCGTCATCAACTTCGAGTGCCAGTCCCACAAAGGCGGCGTTCAGTACGTGATTGCGGTCGTTCATGCCCTTGACGAAAACGCTGTTGCCCACGCGTTGCGGCCGCACGAGGTGTCACAGTGGTGACTGATAATAAACGTGGTGTTTGTCACGGAGGTGATTGAATGCCCGCCGGATGCGTTTGTTTTCGGAGGCGTCTTCAGGAAGTTGGTGATGGCCGGTTGCGACAACCGAGTAAGCCACCTGCGCATTGAAGGGGACGCCGACGCTTCCGACAATCGGCGTCATCTTGCCATACTTCGTCGGCTTGCCATCCTTTTCGGTCAGCTTGTAGTTGTGATCGATGACGTGCAGAACCAGCGCGGCCAAATCGTCGCGGGCCATTTTTTGTTGCTCGGCCGGCAGGTCTTTGTAGACGTGCATCATCAACGCGGCATAACCGCCCGCAACTTGGTTGTACGTTCCCTTTGCCGCTTCACTGCGATAGTAAAATGTGCGGCCGTCGGGTGAGTCGTATCGATGCTTCGCTTTTCCAGCGGGAGCGTCGATTTCAAGAACACAGCGGGCCGCCAAACCGGGTTGCCCGGTGACCTCGATGAATAGATGCAGCCCTTCGATCAACCGCCCGATTAACGCCAGCGTCTGCTGATCTTTGGTGACGGCGTACTTGTAGCACATGGCCGCCAGGAAGGCCCCGTGCCAGGTGGCATTGTCGTCCCCAAATTGCGGCACCGGCGGTTCGCCGACCTTCGAAAGTAAATTGGCATAATGATGCACGTGGTTGTATGAAGTGAGATGATAGCGGCGGATCACCCATTCAAAATATTCCGCTTTGACGTCGAGCGGAATCGATACATCATCGCCGCCGAACGCATTTCGCAGTGACTGTTGATACGCGCGCAGCGATTCTGCCGTGTCATCGTTGGCTGCCGGCACGGCGGCGGCCAAAAGGTCTGCGGCGTGCAGACACTCACTGCTCAGCCCGAGGAGAATTCCCAGGCAGACAGCAATGCATAACGGTCGTCGTGCTGATACATGCATTGGGCGACGGTCTCCGGCGAGACGTTGGCGAACGGTGCGACAAGAACGAACGGAAGGCGATGAAAGGCCAATCTTCGGCGCGTCGAAACCCGGTATGGAAGCGGATTCAGGCGAATGCGGCAAGAGCGGTTTCAGCCCTCAGGAGGCCTTCGAATCGCTACTCTTCTTTTCGGTCTCTGCAGAGCTGGTCGGTGAGTCCGTTCCGCTAAAGAACGACTGCAAAACGAGCATGATCGCGCCGGTGACCAGAAAGACGTCGGCAAAGTTGAACACGGGCCAGTTGTATTCACCGAACGTGAACAGCAGGAAATCGCGCACGGCGAACAGCAGTTGGCCGTTCACTTCGCAGCCGTGCAGCCCGACTCGATCCCACAGATTGCCCAGAGTGCCCGCCATAATGAGCGAAAGCGCGACTGTCAGCCATTTGCTGATCGCGGCACCATAGACGAACAGCCAATAGAACACCCCGATAGCAGCGACGACGCTCAGCAGGGCAAACACCCAGGTCCAGCCTTGACCAATGCCCCACAGCGCTCCTTGATTGAAACTGGTGAAAAACCGAGCCGCTATCCAGCCTTCATCGAGATAGGGGCGGCTTTCCCCCTCGCGATGCGGTGGGAAGTCGAACAGAGAATGTTGGCCCTCGAATGGACGCTCAACGTAGCCGTCGCCGGGGTATCCCAAGTCGGCAAATACGGTGTGCTTCGTCCACAAATCCCAGAAGAGACCGCCACCCGCGAGTAGCGCGAATACAACATAGCGGCTGGCCGGGACCGGCTTCATCGGGTGAGTTCTTCGCGTTTTTGCTCGCACTGCACACAGTTACGGGCGTAGGGAATCGCTTTCAGGCGGGTTTTGGGAATCCACAACTTGGAAGGGGCTTTCCCCTCGATCACGCACATTTCGCACTGACCGTAAGTTCCCTTATCGACGCGATTGAGGGCGTCGATGATCTCGTCGAGCACTTCCTGGTCGCTTTCGACAACCCGCAACGAGAAGTCCTGCTCGTAGGTCAAGGTCCCCAACTCTGCAATATGGGTGGGGCTTCGCGAATCGCTGCCGCCACTGCTGCGGTCGAGAGCCTCGGCGGTCAATTGTTCGACGTCGCCCCGCATTCGGGCCTGGGCAGAGAGCAATAAGTGCTTGAACTGCTCAATCTCGGACTTTTTCAGCATCGAACGCAAATCCCATCAGAGGAAGAAGGGCAATCACAACCTGCGACCATTATGCCCACACCAATTCCAGTGGTCAAGTCGCCGGATTCCGTGGTTCAAATCGAAGCAAGCGACGGTTTGTTTGGCGAGCAATCTTCGACGGGAGTCTTCGCGAACGGCCATGCAATCGACACAACCAGTTGGTAAACAACACTTAACAGCATTGCGTCGATTTCCAATGGGGGTGGTTTCAGAACCTGAATCCGTTGCTTGTGTGTGCAGCAAGCGGTCTCTACGATGGTCGCGATCTGCCGTCCCAACACGCCAATGCATCGAGTGAATTTCATGTCTGAGAATCAGATTCCAGAAGCCGGAGATCGTGCACCGGCAATTCACCTGCCGACGTATCCGGAAGGCCGCATTCGCCTTAGCGAATTCAAAGGCAAGAAAAATGTCGTCTTGCACTTCTACCCCAAGGACGACACTCCGGGATGCACGACGGAAGCCTGCGGATTTCGCGACGATTTGAAAACATTTGACGCCGCCGACACGGTCATTCTGGGAATCAGTCCCGACGCGGTCGCCTCGCACGAGAAATTTGCGAAGAAATACTCGCTGCCCTTCACGCTACTGGCAGACGAGGAACGCACGGCCTGCGAGAAATACGGTGTCTGGGTCGAGAAAAGCATGTACGGCCGTAAGTACATGGGGGTACAACGGGCCACGTTTCTCATCGACAAGCGGGGGAAAATCGCCGCCGCCTGGCCCAAGGGGAAGGTCAAAGGACACGTCGAGGAAGTCGCCGCCGCAGTGGGCGAACTCGATTAGCGCGACCACAAAAGCCTGAAGCGCAAGCGAAGGAGCTTGCCGGCAACATCATTCGCTTGCGCTTCAGGCTTGAATTGAGGACATCATTTTCGTGTCACGTCTCAAGCAAGAATTTCTTCAACCACCCGCGATTCGACCACACCGGTCAGTCGTTCGTCCAATCCACTGCGATCGATCGATAGCCGTTCGTGATCGATCCCCAGCAAATGCAGAATTGTCGCGTGCCAATCGGGAACGCTGACTTTGTCCTCGACGGCGGCGAAGCCGAGTTCATCGGTCGCGCCGTGGACGACGCCCCCTTTTACGCCACCGCCGGCCATCCAAGAACAGATGGCGTTCTTGTTGTGATCGCGGCCCGCCTTCTTCGGGTCTTTGTCCGCCGGAAGCTGCGCGATGGGCAGCCTGCCAATCTCGCCCCCCCAAACAACGAGCGTTTCGTCGAGCAACCCACGCTGTGCAAGATCGCGTAGCAGTGCGGCGACCGGCTGATCGGTTCGGTCACACGCGTTTTTCAGCGACGTGCCGATGTTGCTGTGGTTGTCCCAGATCTGGCTGTTGATAAACAACTGCACGAATCGCACGCCGCGCTCGACCAAACGGCGGGCGATAAGACACCGCCGCCCGTATGATTCGGTCATCGACTGATCGATGCCGTACATCTTGCGGGTCGCTTCGGTCTCCTGCGACAGGTCGAGCGCATCGCCGGCCACCAGTTGCATGCGCGCGGCGAGTTCGTAACTCGCCATCCGCGCCGCCAGACGTGGTTGGGAGGGACGGTTTTGCTGATGAATTTGATCGAGCCGCGAGATGAGGTCGCGTTCCAATTCGGTCACCGCCGCCGGCTCGGTGAATTCCGGTTTCAGGTTCAACACGGGCGACCCAGTCGCGCGAAAACGCGTTCCCTGATGTTCCGGTGAGAGATAACCCGATTGCCAGTTATCGACACCGTTGACCGGCAACCCCAACGGATCGTCCAGCACGACATAGGCTGGCAGGTTGTCGTTTTCGCTTCCCAGCCCGTAACTCACCCACGCTCCCATCGAAGGCCGGCCGGTGAATTCGCTGCCCGATTGAATCTTGTACAACGCCGGCTCGTGAGTTAGGTTGGTCGTGTGCAGCGAGCGGATCATCGCAATCTTGTCGGACTGCCCGGACAGATGCGGCATCGCATCGGAGACCCACATACCACTTTCGCCATGCTGGGCAAAGTTGTACGGGCTGCGCATCAGTGCGCCGGCGGCTTCGGGGAACTCCACCTCTCCGGCGATCTTGCTGAAGTAATCCTTGCCGTGATTCTTGTCGAGTTCCGGCTTGGGGTCGAACAGGTCCATCTGGCTGGGACCGCCGTTCATAAACAGATGGATGACCGACTTGGCCCGCGGCGCGTGATGCGGCCGCAATTCACGACTTGCCTCCGCGCCGTAGACGTCGCGTCCCAACAGATACATCAACGCAGCGCCCTTCAGGCCGGTTCCAATTTGTTGAAACAGACCGCGACGGTCGATTGCATTTGTCGATGTTGTTTGTGGTCCCGACGTCATACTCTCGTCTCGCTTTTCTCAGTCAATGTACAAGAACGCCGCTGAATTCAAGATCGCGTGACAGTAACTGGTCAATGCGCGGCGGGCGGCCACTTCGGCAGTTGCCGCTTGCGCCGCGCCGGTCTTGTGTGATTCGTCCAACCACCGCCGCTGAAACTCTGCCAACAGTTCGACACCCAGACTGCGTTCCGCTTCTGTTGGTGGATGACCCAGCGCGATCGCATACACACGGCCGACCTGCAGTGCCGGGTCGTGATCGCCGCCGTGCCAGACGCGCTCGGCAAACCGCTCGGCCAGTTCACGCACCATTGCGTTATTCATCAGATGTAGCGCTTGCGGCGCGACGATTGCTTCGCTTCGCTCCAGGCAGTTCGGCCCCATCTGCGGGAAATCGAAATTCTCCAGCAATGTCGGCGTCTGCGTTCGCCGCTGTAAAGCGTAGATACTCCTCCGCCAGCCGCGCTCGGTTCGCTCGACCGTCACCAGGCCATCCTTGCGAACGGTGACTGAATCACCGGGTCCGTACTGCGCGAAATCTAATTCGCCCGAAACACTCAGCAGCGAATCTCGCACTGCTTCGGCTTCCAGCCGATGCAACGGCATCCGCGACAGCAGCGAACCGTCAGGATCGGTTTTCAATGCCTGCGGCGTGACGAGTGAACTCTGCCGGTAGGTACTCGACGTGACCATCAACCGGTGCATCGCCTTGATGCTCCATTTTTGTCTTTGAAACTCGCCTGCCATCCAATCGAGCAACTCCGGATGCGTCGGTTCTTCGCCGGTCGTTCCGAAGTTTGCCGTCGTGCGGACGATGCCCGCTCCGAAGTGATGCTTCCACAATCGATTGACCATCACGCGGGCGGTCATTGGATTATCGGTCTGTGTTAACCAACGGGCCAGCGCCAACCGGCGGCCCGTTTGCTTCGCGCCGGGCCAGGGAGGTTGGACGACAAACGGAGTCTTGCCGTTCGTCAGCACCGACGGCACTCCCGGTCCCACCGGCTCACCCGGCGTCAGGTGGTTACCACGCTTTAGAATGTAAGTCGGCGAAGGCTCGCCGCGCGACCACAGCGCCCGAATGCGTGGCTCCGGTTTCTTTTGCCCCGAGAGCGAATTGATTTGCGCTTCGATCGGCTTTTTCTTCGCCGCGTCTTTTTCCGATTCCAGTTGCTTCTTCAATGCTGCGATCCGTGTGTCGATCGACAGCTGATGCTCTTCCCACGCATTACGTTCGACGGTGGTCACCTGCGTCAGCGTGCGCGGCCCCTGCGATTTGAGCCAGTCGTTTTCGTCGTAGCCGTCTTTGAAAATTGCCGCCAGCCGGTAATAGTCGCGTTGTGGAATCGGATCGAACTTGTGCGTGTGACACCGCGAGCAGTTGAGCGTCATCCCCAAAACGGCCGATCCGAAGACTTGAATTTCCTCGGCGATCACTTCCAGCCGATCCGGTACAAAGTTGGTGATGTTCGCGAATGTTCGGTCAGGAGTCGTCCGCAGAAAACCGGTTGCCACCAGGTTGTCGTACAACTCTTCGGTCATTTCCTTCGCGTTTTCGTAGTCGGCCAATTCGTCGCCGGCGATCTGCTCGTGTAGAAAGCGGTCGTACGGTTTGTCGGCATTGAACGCCCGGATGACGTAGTCTCGATAACGGTAGATGTGCCGCCGGACGCGGTCTTCGTTCTGTGCGCCTTCCGAATCGGCATAGCCGGCCGCATCCAACCAATGCCGCCCCCAACGTTCGCCGTAACGCGGCGATGCCAACAGCCGATCGACTAACCGTTCGTAGGCGCCCGGTGCATCGTCGGCCTGAAACTGTTCGATCTCTTCCGGTGTCGGCGGCAGACCGGTCAGGTCGAAAGTCACCCGCCGCAACAACGTCAGCCGGTCGGCTTCGGGAGAAAGCGATAATCCGTTTGCATCGAGTTTCTTGATGATGAAACTATCGATCGGATTCCGCACGCGCTCGATTGCTTTCACCGATGGAATCGCCACCGGCTTCAGCGGTTGGAATGACCAGAAGTCGCGTTCGACATCGCTCACCAGTGGGTCGGACTGTGTTGTGGCAACATTCGGACCGGCATCCGACGTCTTCAGGCCCAGTCGAATCCAGGTTTCCAGCCGTAGCAACTCGACGGGTGCCATAGGCTTCACGCTGACCGAAACCAGTTGCCGTCGCGGTGGCATCTCGCCCGCTATGATCCGCTTCACCAACAGGCTCTCGCCCGGTTTTCCGGAGACAACCGCAGGTCCCGACTTACCCCCCTTGAGCAGGCCGGTGACCGTTCGCAAATCGAGATTCGCCTCGCGACGGCGTCCGCCGTGACAAGCCGTGCATCGTAGTTGCAGAATGGGCAGGATGTCGTGCTGTGTGTCGACCGGTGCAGTGACTTTGGGATCGCGAAACTTCGCCCCGCCGGCAATCCAGCGGCGGATCGTCTCAATCTCCGCGGCCTTTAACGGCTCGCCCTTCGCGGGCATTTCTCCGTCGCTGATTTTCTTAAGTAACAAACTCGCAGCCGGCTGCCCGGCGCGGATGACGACCCCCGATTCGCCCCCGCGCAGAAGTTGCCTTGCGGTGGCAAGATTCAGTCCCGCTTCCTTCGTCTCCGAACCGTGACAGCGAAAGCAGTTCGCACGCAGGATGGGTTCGACGTCGGTTTCGTAGACCGGCACCGCATCGTCGGCACACAGACGAGTGCCGCTGGCGGCCATCAACAGGACAACCAACCCGAACGAAATTGTCGATGCGCGGAAAACTTGTGACATAGCCGCATTTTACATGAGTTGGCATACAAAGCGAAACGCTGCCGGAACGTTCCCGCCGTTCGATCCCTCGGGCCGCAGCCCGAGGGCTTTGAGGCGTGCCTTTTGCAATCTGAGCCAGCCTCTTGCGAAAACCGATCATTTCGATGGCAGATGATATCCTTCGACCTTCAAGCGAATGCGATACAGACTCTTCCCCGCGGTGATGTACAGCGTTTTCGATTCCGCGCCGCGGCCGAAGCCGACGTTGGTGGGGATTTCGGTTTCGATGTAGGCCAGTTCTTTCCCGCCGGGGGAATAACAGTAGATGCCGGGGCGGGTTTCGTCGCGGACGGCGACCCAGATGTTGCCCGCTTTGTCGGCGATCAGTCCGTCGGGACCATCCTGCGGAGAATAATCGACGAGAATCTTCCGGAACTTCGCGGTTCCGTCGGCAGCCAGATCGTACGCCATCAACGCCATCCGTCCTTTGTACGTCGGCAAGTCCTCTGGAAGTTGCTCAATTCCCGTTGTACCGTTGTCGTTGCTGACGACGTACAACGTTTTCTGGTCGGGCGAGATGCAGACGCCGTTCGGCTTGCCGGCATCGGTGATGATGCGGTGGATTGAGCCGTCGGTGTCGATGCGGTAGACGGCCATCAGCGGCTGTTCGATCGGCTCGTGTCCCAGATATTTTGGATCGCTGAAATAGATGCGGCCCTTCTCGTCGATGGTAATATCGTTCGGCGAGTTGAATTTATGGCCCTCAAACAGTCCGCCGATGATGTAACTCTTGCCGGTCTTCATGTCGGTACGAACAACGCGACGGCCGCCGTAGTCGGCTCCCTCTGCGACGATCATATTGCCGGCGGCATCGAACTTGATACCGTTCGACATTCCGCTCGGTGAACGAAAGACGGTGGCCTGCTTCGTTCTCGGGTCAAACATCCAGATGTGTCCGGCTTCAATCGCGCCATTGTCGTCCTTGCATTTGTGCGAGAACGTGATGTCGCTAAAGTACATCGTTCCATCGGGTGCCGCCGCCACGCCTTCGGTCAACACACAGCCGCCGTCAAACAGCAACTCCAACTTCGCGCCGGCGGCGACAAAGTCGCTCTGGGTTGACGGCAATTCCGCGCTCACTGGCAGGGCGATCGACAGGATGACAACAACTGATAACACGCCATTCTTGATTCCGCGCATGACTCTCCCCAAGATATGAGACAACATTCACTGGTGCAGTACTCGTTTCACTCTATGCTGGACCATTCACCGACCAACTGCAAGTATCCGCCCGAAGGCGGTGCACTTGATTGAACAGAACCATCGGCGTTGAACGCCGGCATCGGAGTATTTGATGAAACTGCAACCTGAGGCACTAAAACAATTTGTATCCCGTGTTTTCGCAAACATCGGCTGCGGCGGTGAGGAAGCCGACTGCATCGGCGATCATCTCGTCGAAGCCAATCTGGCAGGACACGACTCGCATGGCGTCATTCGGACGCCAATTTATGTTGAATGGCTCAACGCCGGAAAGGTCGTGGCCAACCAGAGCCTTGACGTCATCATCGATTCACCGACGCTGACCGTTGCTGACGGACAGCTTGGTTTCGGACAGTGGATTGGCAAGCAAATCACGGCAATCGGCATCGACAAATGCCAAGAGCAGGGAATGTCGATTGTCGCCCTGCGTAACGCCGGGCATCTGGGACGCATTGGGTATTACGCCGAGATGGCAGCCGCAGAAGGATTGGTTTCATTACACTTTGTGAACACCAGCGGGCTGGGAATGTTCGTTGTGCCGTCGGGAGGTCTCGATGCACGGCTTTCGGTGAATCCCATCGCTGTCGGCTTTCCGCTGGCGGGCCGTTCGCCGTTCATTCTCGACATGGCCGCCGCCTCGGCAGCCGAAGGAAAACTGAAGGTCGCCCGCAACAAGGGCGTCCCGGTTCCTGCCGGCTGGATTCTCGATTCCAAGGGGCAACCGACGACCGATCCCAACGATTTCTACACAGATCCCATGGGGGCGATTCTGCCATTCGGCGGCCATAAAGGTTACGGACTCGGACTGGTGGCGGAGATTCTGGCCGGCGCGCTGACGGGGGCCGGTTGCAGTCAACCGGGCAAGACGCAGCTCGAACAGGGCATGCTCTCGATTTACGTCGACCCGCAAAAGCTGCAAAGCGGCGATGCGTTTGCTGCGGAAATCGGACGGTATATCGACTTCGTGAAAACGTCGCGGCCGAGTACGCCCGATGGAGAAGTACTCATCCCCGGCGACATTGAAGAACAAACGCGCGCCGTGCGTCGTCAAGGTTTGGAACTGGACGATGCAACCTGGCAACAACTCACCGGCGCCGCCCAAGCGTGTGACGTACCGCAGGAATTGATCGAAACTGCCGTCATATCGAACGATGGTTGAAAACGATTGACACGTTCCCTACAGAGTCTCTGAACCGAAAAGAGAATTAATCATGACAATCGTTGGCAACGCAGCGTGTTCGTTCGAGCCGGTTCCCGATTGGCCGCAGATTCCCGCTGACGTGGAAATGCTCGAAGCTGTGGGTGTCGCCATCGATTCGCGTGACCGCGTTTACGTTTTCAACCGCAGCAATCGGCCGGTGCTCGTTTTTTCGGCCGACGGTGAATATCTCGACGGTTGGGGAGATGGGCTGTTCGTGCGGCCGCATGGCATTTGGATCGACAAGGATGACTCGCTGTTGCTGGTCGATGACATGGGACACAACGTGCGCCGGTTTTCGGCCGATGGTGATTTGCTGCAGACCATCGGCCCCAGCGGCGAACCTTCGCCGACAAACATTGACGGCATGGACTTCCGCACCATCAGCCACGGTGCGCCGCCGTACAACATGCCGACCAACATTGTCGCCGACAGCGCTGGTGACTTATTTATTACCGACGGTTACGGCAACGCCCGGGTCCATCATTTTACGGTGGCAGGCGAATACGTCACGTCGTGGGGAGAACCGGGCGATGGTCCGGGGCAGTTCAACGTGCCACATGGGCTTGGTATCGACGCCGAAGATCGCCTGTACGTCGCCGACCGTGAAAACAGCCGCGTGCAGATTATGTCCCGCGCAGGCGAATTGCTGGAAGAATGGACCGACGTGGTACGGCCCTGCGAAGTTTATGTCGCTGCCGACGGTTTGGTTTATGTCGCGGAACTCGGCCGCCGCAGCGGACTGTTTGGGTGGGAACAGCCCGACCCGTTATCGCCCGGCAGCCGTATGAGCGTTTTCAACACCGACGGCAAACTGCTCGCACGCTGGGGCGGCGGCGACGATCCCGCATCACCCACCGACTTCTACTCACTGCACGACGTCCAGCTCGATTCCGTCGGCAACCTGTACACCGCCGAAGTCTCAGCATCGGCGTCGCTCAATGCCACGCAACCATCGACGGGGTGCCCGACGTTGCGGAAATTTGTGCGGCGAAAGTGAACCGTTACACTTCACGCCGATTCATCACATTTAGCCGTCCCGCTTGCGGGGCGTTCCAATTAAGTGTTGACTCAGCACGCACGGGCAAGCCCCATGGCAAACCCAAACTGCCAATCCCATTTTGAAAGCACCACACCATGATCAATCTCGATGATTTACCGATTCGTGTTGGGTTGGGGCAGTTTCGTGAAATCAGTGACGAGCGGCTGGCGTTTATTAAGCAGTGCGGCGTCGATGATTTTCAGATGAATACGCCCACACTGCCCGGCGATGGGAAATGGGAGTACGAAGACCTGGCGAAGCTGGTTGAGCAGGCCGAAAACGTGGGGCTGCGGTTGATGGCCTTGGAGAACGTCCCCAATGTCTTCTGGGACAAAATCATGCTCGGCCTGCCCGGTCGCGAGCAACAATTGGAAAACATGATCGAGACGGTCCGCAACATCGGCAAGGCGGGCATCCCCATTCTCGGCTATCACTTCATGCCCAACGGCGTGTGGCGAACTTCACAGAACGCGGTGGTGCGCGGCGGAGCGACGGCGACGTCGTTCCATTTGCAGCAAGCCGTCACGGCCGACGCTGACGAGCAGCGCGAGTATTGCCGTTCTCCTTCGGTTTCCGATACCGTTGGACAGGAGAAAACCGAAGAGGAAATGTGGGAGAACTATGACTGGTACCTCGAACGGATTCTTCCGGTTTGTGAGGAAGCGGGTGTGCGGTTTGCGCTGCATCCAGACGATCCGCCGGTGGAATCCCTGGGCGGCATCTCTCGTCTGTTTTACAAGTTCGAGAACTTTCAGCGGGCCATGGATCAATTCAACAGCCCGATGCACGGACTGGATTTTTGTCACGGCTGCTGGTCGGAAATGCGCGGCGGCGAGGGCGTGACCGATGCCCTCAGGCATTTCGGCCAACGCGGCCAAATCTTCTACGTCCATTTTCGCGACGTGCAAGGGACAGCCGATCATTTCACAGAGTGCTGGCTGGGTGAAGGCAACTGCAATCCGGTTGAAACCATCCGCACGCTGAAAGAGGTCGGCTTCAACGGATTCCTGATTACCGATCACGTGCCGCACCTCATCGACGACACCGATTGGGGTCACCGCGGGCGAGCATGGACGGTCGGTTACATCAAAGCACTGCTGGCCGCCGTCGAGGTGTGATGGTTGAGTCTGGGGTGTGAAACGGTTTCAATGGGATTCCGCAGCTGGGCAGACATTGCTCGAACTTGGCGACGTGACGGCGTGTCCCTAAGATGCGATGCAGTGATTCAATAGAGCGCAGAGGCGATGCAACCCTCCACGTGCTTCGATGACCAACAAACTGACCTCTTGAAACTTTGCAGATTGTGTCATGGCGACGCGAGTGATTCTGGCAATGAGCGGCGGCGTCGATAGTTCGGCGGCGGCCCATCTGCTCAAACAACAGGGCTATGAAGTCATCGGACTATTCATGCGGTCCGGGGTGGCTGAAGAGACCGCTTGCGCAACGACCGCCGGTGAATCGGCATCGGGCGTGGCAACGGCCGTGTTGCCGGTCATCAATCCCCGCAGCAATAAGCAGGGGTGCTGCAGTGCCTCGGACGCCGCCGATGCCCGACGTGTCGCCGACATGCTCGACATTCCCTTTCACGCTCTCAATTTCCAGGACGCGTTCGCGCGGATTAAGGACTACTTTGCCGACGAGTACCTCGCCGGCCGCACGCCGAATCCCTGTGTGATGTGCAACAACTGGCTGAAGTTCGGCCGGCTGTGGGAGTTTGCCAAGACGGTCGGGGCAGAGAAAATCGCCACCGGACACTACGCGCAGATTCAATCGGGTCATTCCGAAGACGATGCCCCCGCGCTGGTTCGCGGGGTTGATCGCTCGAAGGATCAATCGTACGTGCTGTTCGGCATCGACCGCGATTTGCTGCAAAACATTCTGTTTCCGGTGGGCGGATTCGAGAAGACAAAGTTGCGTGACATGGCGCGCGAGGCCGGCATTCGCACGGCCGACAAACCGGACAGCCAGGAAATCTGCTTCATTCCCGACAACGACTATTCCGGCTTCCTCGACCGATATCGCGGGCCGCAGGAAACGGCGGGCGAATTGGTCGATATGGCGGGCAACGTCGTCGGTCATCACGACGGCTATCAGAACTTCACCATTGGTCAGCGCAAGGGGCTTGGCGTGACATTCGGGTCGCCGCGATTCGTCGTCGCCATCGAAGCCGACACGCGGCGGGTTGTCATCGGTCTGAAGGAAGACCTCGCCGGCCGCCAACTCGAAGCCGATCGCCTGAATTGGCTCGTCGATGATCTGCCGACCAACTTTCGCTGCATGGCACAAATACGCTACCGCCACACCGCAGCGGCCGCCGAAGCGCACATCGTTTCGGAAGATCGACTTCGCGTGACCTTCGAAGAACCGCAGTACGCCATCGCCCCCGGTCAGGCGGTCGTGCTGTACGACGGCGACCGCGTACTGGGCGGCGGCTGGATTCGGTGAGTTGGAATTCACGTCCTCAAAGCCCACGGGCTACGCCCCGTGGGACCGAGCGGAACACCGTTGACATTAGTGACATAAGTCTCAATGAATCCAGAAACCAGGGAAAACAAGTATGAGAATCGAACACGTTGCGTTTCACGTTGCCGATCCTGCTGCGATGGCCGCTTGGTATGTTGAGCATTTGGGGTTCACAATCAAGCGGAAGATCGACGAGTCGCCCTTCATGCATTTCATCGCCGACGGCAGCGGCACGATGATGTTCGAACTCTATCGCCAGCCACACCTGCGCGTACCCGATTACCGGGAAACCGACCCGTCGCAATTGCACGTGGCATTTGTCTCCGACGACATTGAGGGAGACCGTCAGCGACTACTCGCAGCCGGCGCAACGGCAGAGGGCGACCCGATCACCCCCGGCGGCGATGTATTGGCCATGCTACGCGACCCGTGGGGACTGGCGATTCAGCTTGCCCAGCGCGCGGAACCGATGGTTTGACGTTGCTCGATCCCGCGGGTTTTGCGGCGCGGCTGAACGCAAACGTCACTTCGTCGGCATCATACGGGCATTCACGTTCTTGCGCCACGCGTGCAATTTTGCGAGCAGTTCGCCGGCCGTCTTCGGTTGTGATCGCGCGAGGTCGTGTTGTTCGCCGGGGTCTTCATTCAGGTTAAACAACTGGATGGTGTTGTTTTCAAAATACTCCAGCAGCTTGAAATCTCCCAGTCGGATTGCTCCGCCGGGGCTTTGCATGCCGTGATTGCTGTAATGCGGAAAGTGCCAGTAGATGGCTTTTCCCGTGAAAGACTTTCCGGTGAGCGCCGGCACGAAGCTCAAACCGTCGGCGTGTTGAGCGGGTCGAGCCGGCAGGCCGGCCATTTCAAGAATCGACGGATAAAAGTCGGTGCTGATGACCGGCACCTCGCACACCGTTCCCTGGTTTCCACGGCCGGGCCATTTGACGATCATCGGCACGCGAATGCCGCCCTCGTACAACCAGCCCTTCGCCCCGCGCAGTGGAAGATTGGATGTTGAATAGGCGAGATCCAGTTTCGACGGCGGGATGACCCGCTTGGGATTGCCGAAGTTGGCCGCCGACATGCCGCCGTTGTCGGAGAAGAAAATCACGATGGTGTTCTCGTCCAGGCCCAGCGCTTTCAGTTTGGCCAGCACACGCCCCAGGCTTTCGTCCATCGCCTCCACCATGGCGGCAAACTGGATATTGTCCTGGTGCTGCTTGATCTTCACCGTCTGCCGAGGCAGCACACGGTGGGCCTGGTGGGACGGTTGCCTGATGAGGAATTCACTCTGCTCGCGGGAGAGTGGTTCGGGCGAATCCGGATTGCCTTCTAAGACAAAAGCCGGGGACTGCGGCCGCTTCATTTTCGCCAGCTTCCTGCGGTACTTCTCAACCAGGTCTGCACGTCCTTGAATCGGATCGTGTACGGCGAAGTGTGAGAGATACAGAAAGAACGGTTTGTCCTTGTTCTGTTCGATGTACTTCAGCGCCTCGTCGGTCAAACGGTCGGTCAGGTAATCGCCCTTGGAACCCTTCAGGCCGTCCAACCGGAACGGGGCATGGTACCCCGCTTTGGGCCAACCTTTGTTCCATCGCGGTACCTGCACGTCGAAACCGTGCGCTAACGGACCGGATGGTTCTTCGCCCAGATGCCATTTGCCGAAGATTGCCGTGCTGTAGCCCTGCGGCTTCAGCGCTTCGGCCAATGTGACTTCCGCAAACGGCAGATGCTGATGAATCTCGGCGTTCTTGAATCTTTGAAACGGAAACTCCCGACGGCCCGGCAACCAGTCGGTCATGTGGAGTCGTGCCGGGTACTTGCCGGTGAGTATGCTGGCCCGCGTTGGCGAACAAACGTGACAGGCGGCATACGCCTGAGTAAACCGCACGCCCTCGGTTGCCAATCGATCGATGTGCGGCGTCTCATAAAAACTGCTGCCGAAACAACCCACATCGCGCCAACCCAAATCATCCACCAGAAAGAAAACAACGTTCGGTGGTTTGTCGCCGCGCGGTCGAGCCTTATCGGCCGACAGCGAGTCAGCGGTGGCGCCGGTTCCCACGGCCAGAATGAATGTTGTGATGAGAAGTGAGGTTTTCATTGGCAATAATCCAGTGCCGTCGTTTGGTAATTTGCAAAAAGGTGACTGGGTTCGACCAACGGGAGCCCCCAGACGAGCGCTTCTCACACGGCACCGCGCCTCCATTGTCTCAGGCTGCAGGTTGACGGCTGATTGCTCGTTGAAACGATGTTATCGGAGTCGATGCAATTTCCGCCAGTGGCACGCTGGCGTTCAGCCCCTTGCCAACATAAGACGAATCGTCTATAGTATGGGGTGGTTGTCTGTTTCACCGTCGTCGGGTGATTCCTCTGAGCTATTGCAATTCGGAGAGTGATTATGTTCTCAAGATCGCAATGTTGGCTGCTCGTGGCAATTGTCTTCACTTCCGGGCTGGCTGCTGGACAAGACACGCCAAAACCCAATGAAAAAGATAGTCAAAAGAAACGCTGGAGGGCGGTGTACTCGGAGGAAGCCGCGAATTATCAGATGTTCCGAGGAAGTGACGAAATCGAAGAGCTGAAACTCGTATCAACACCGGTCCTGACATTCGCAAATCCAGTTCGCGAGCGCAATCAGCATGGGGCCGCTTATGTTTGGACCAGCGATGGGCGGCCCGAGGTGTTTGGAGCAATTTGGTCGGTCATCTCCCCCAAAGATTCAACCAAACGGCACCTCTCGCACGAGTTCCATTCACTTTCATTGGCCCCGATATACTCCAAGCACGAGCGGCGCATTAGCCCACGCGGTCTCGTCCCCGGTTGGGCCACTAATAAAGCCGGTATCGATCGCAAAAGGATTCCCAATGCCCAAACTCCTGTGAAGACGGCCAAGCTCCGCTTAACGCAGATGCGTCGTTTGGCGCGACGTTTTCGAGCAACAATTCCGCCCGGTCTCATCGACGGCCAAGGCTCACTCAGAACGTGTCTTCAAACGGTCTTTACTGGTTAGCTAATCGTCGGGACATCAGGTTGATCATGGCGATGTAGATCATGGCTTCGCTGGATGCGGTGGTCTTTTCATAGTCTTTGGAATGGCGGCGGTAGCGGACGATCTAGGCGAAGGTTCGTTCCACGATCCATCGTTTGGGAAGTACGA
>CAUZOL010000027.1:0-37343 GCA_963581435.1 Planctomycetota bacterium | reverse complement strand
GTAGTAATCTTGCTCATGGCGTGTCCTTGTGCCCCTATCGGGCCGCTGAAGTGTGGTTACCTCAGCAGGATACCCCGCTTTTTCTCAACTCTTCAAGAACACAAGTTTTGACAATACCTCCGATGCAGGCTGTGTCACAACTCCCTTCGACAACAAGTTGTCGGTTTGGGTTTTCGCCGGCCGAAAACGGCCGGTGCGCAAAGCGCGTCTCGCACCCTCTTTTCGGAATCGAACGTCGGCAGCGTTGAAGGGCTTTCTGTGCGTTGGTAGGATCAATTGAACAATCTGACCGGCCGCGAATCTCTGCTGTGAAGAACGGACTTTCATGACTGCCTCCACCGGGCCTAAAACGGTAACCGGCCTGCGCTGGACACGTCGGCACCTGTTGGGGCTGGCGGACTTGAGCGCAGAGGAGATCACGTCGATTCTCGATCAGGCCGAGGAATTCAAACGGCTAGCGGCCGCCGGTGAGACGAAACTCGACGCGCTGGCTGGGACCGTCGTTGCCAATTTGTTCTTCGAGAACTCAACCCGCACACGGACGAGTTTTTCGCTGGCGGCCAAACGGCTGAGTGCCGACACAATCGACTTTTCTTCGTCGGGCAGCAGTCTCTCGAAGGGTGAAACGTTTCTCGATACGGCTCGCAACATCGAGGCGATGGGCGCAACTCAGGTGGTGGTTCGGCATCGAACGCCGGGCGCTCCGCATCTGCTGGCGAAGTCGCTCGACGTCAATGTTCTGAATGCGGGTGACGGCACGCGCGAACATCCGACACAGGCGCTGCTTGACATTTTCACGATCCGCGAACGGCGCGGCACGCTCGAAGGGCTGACGGTCGCGTTGGTCGGCGACATTCTGCACAGCCGTGTTGCCCGCTCGAATATTTTTGGATTGACCACCCTCGGCGCACGGGTGATTGTTTGCGGGCCGGCGACGCTCATTCCGCCGCACATCGAAGAATTGGGCGTTGAGGTGTCGTACAATTTCGATGACATTCTCGCCGAGGCCGATTGTATCAACCTGCTGCGGGTTCAGTTTGAACGGCAGCGCGGCGGGTTCTTTCCTTCGGTGCGGGAATACGCGCACCTGTTCGGCATGGACGGCCCACGGCTTCGCCGTGCCAAAGACGACGTGCTGATTCTCGCGCCCGGGCCGATCAACCGCGGGTTGGAAATCACGCCGGAAGTCGCCGACGGCGGACACTCGGTCATTCTCGATCAGGTGACCAACGGCCTGATGATCCGCATGGCCTGTTTGTATCTGTTGAACCAACAAAACCAATGAGCCAACCAAAGCCCACGGGTCGCAGCCCGTGGGATCAAACCACTCGCGATCAACAACCACAATGACGACGATCCACATCCACGGCGGCCGAATTATCGATCCCGCACAACAGATTGACCGCACGGCCGATCTGCTGATTCGCGACGGGCGCATCGTCGGCATCGACGAGACTGCGGAGTCGGTCGATGAATCGATTGATGCCGCCGGTTTGATTGTTTGCCCCGGCTTGATCGACCTGCACGTTGCGTTGCGGGAACCCGGTTTTGAAGAAGACGAAACGATTGCCAGCGGGACGGCTGCGGCATTGGCGGGCGGTTTCACCAGCGTCGCCAGCATGCCCGATACGTCGCCGGTTGTCGATAATCGTGCGGCAGCCGAGTTCATTGTTCTGCAGGCCGAGCGGGCCGGGAATTGTCGCGTGTATCCGCTGGGGGCCGTCACCAAAGATCACGCTGCGGAAGAGCTGGCTGAAATCGGACAATTGGTGGATGGCGGCGCGGTCGCTTTTACCGGCGCAAAGAAACCGGTTGCCAATGCCGAGATTATGCGTCGCGCGCTCGAATACACGCGAATGTTTGATCGACCGATTTTCAATCACCCGCAAGTTCCCGAACTGGTTGCCAATGCGGTAATGCACGACGGCTATTACTCCACCCTGCTGGGACTGCCCGGCATGCCGGCCGCTGCCGAGGGCATTATGATCGGCCGTGACATTGCGTTGGCGGAAATGACGGGGGGCAGAGTGCATTTGATGTGTGTCAGCACGGCGGATGCCGTAGAGCAGATTCGGCGGGCGAAAGCGCGCGGCGTGTCCGTCACGGCCGACGTCGCACCACACCATCTGGTGCTGACGGATGAGTCGCTGCAGTCGTTCGACTCGAACTTCAAGGTCGATCCGCCACTGCGGACGCAGGAACACATCGACGCGCTCATTGAAGGATTGAAAGATGGCACAATCGACGCCATCTGCTCGGACCATCAACCCTTTGCCGAAGAGAAGAAAGCGGTCGAAGTCGATCTGGCACCGTTTGGCATTGTTGGATTGGAAACAGTGTTGCCGTTGTGCGTCAAGAGTTTGATTGAGCCGGGACACCTCAACTGGCCGGAGTTGATCGCGTTGCTTTCGACAGGGCCGGAGAGAATTCTGAAGATCAATAAAGCGTCGCTGCATCCCGGTGCGGATGCCGACGTCACGCTGATCGATCCCGACGTTGCCTGGATCATCGATCCGGCCGATTTTCGCTCGAAAGGCCGCAACACTCCGTTCGCCGGCTGGAACGTTCGTGGCCGCGCGCAAACCGTGATCGTGGGTGGTCAGGTGCGCTATCGGTCGGATGCGTAATCGGATTGCGGTTTCGCAAACTCGGCTCCAGAAACCCGGTCTTTCCAAAGACCGGGTTTGTCATCACTGCCGGCGACCAGCCTGCAATCTCATGCCAGCATACCCATCTCGCCAACTTCCCTGGCAACTCTTGACGGTTAGGGCGACCTAAAGGTCGCGGCGTGGTTTACCACACCCAGCGGATACCCACGGACGATACAACCGCTACAAGTAAAATCACCCGCTTAACGGTTGCAACCAATTCCGCCCTCGAATGGGGCGATTTGACGTCGGCGATTTGGGCCGAGCAATCAACGCAAGTGAAAGAAGAAAGACGTGATGCGAGCCGCCTCTGGATCAACTCGTTTGGTCGCTGCGATTGTCGCTGCATTGACGTTCGTTGGCATCGGCCAAACTGTCGACGCGCAGATTTCCGGAGCAACCGATCTGCCGTATCAGCAGCGCTTTCTCACCGAACAACTTCGGCCGCTCATTGCGCCCGAATTTGTCAACGAACCGTCGGCAGAGCGGCTCACGTACGACTATGGTGCCGTGCTGCGATATGGCGAGATCTGGCTACAAGATTCCGGCGCCCCTGGATTGGGCGATTTTCAAGCCTCTCGCGGTGCGCACCTCTGGGAAATTCGCCCCTGGTTTAGCGCCAGTGTGGATAACGTTCACCATGTATTCGTCCGCGGACAGTACGGCTTCATGCAGTACGAAAAGGGCGATAGTTTCATTCGCAACAGCGAATGGCAAGGGCCGTTTGTTGATATCGGATTTTACCAGCTCGACATCGACGAGGCGGCGCGGCGTTATCGGTGTGAGTGGGTTGAAGACTGGGCCGCCGATCTGACGGTTGGCCGACAGTTTCTGTTTCTGGGCCGCGGGCTTGCCTATGCACTGACAACGGATGCCGTCGTGCTTGACGGATCCCGAGGTGAATGGGGCGGCATGATTTTTGGCAGCCGTTCGATTCCGCATTACGACAACATCGATATCAGCGCCCCCAGCTTCGAACGCAGTGATCGCCGCTTTTTCGGTGGGCAGCTGGAGTACCAGGGTTTCGACCATCACGAGTTGTACGCTTTTGCCCTGATGCAACGCGACCGTTCCGGTGAAGTCATTCGCGTCGCTGCAGCAGGCGGTGGTCTCGTCCCCATTCAGCGCTTCGATTACGACAGCGAGTACTGGGGAATTGGCGCCACCGGCGAAGCAATATTCGGCCTGCCGGAAGAGTGCGGAGGAATTACCAATCTGCAGTACTATGCGGAATTCATTTTGCAAACCGGCCGCAGCTACGCCGACCTGCAGGCAACGCGCCGCGAGGACATTCATGGTTGGGCGACCGATCTAGGTCTGGTCTATCAATCGAACGAACGCACTGCGCCGCGGTTCGACATTGAATATGCACATGCATCGGGCGACTCGGACCGCCGTGCTCCGCAAGCAACGTCGTTCGGCAACCGGGTGGGAACGCGCGACACCGGATTCCTCGGTTTCGGTTACATCAACACGGGTGTCAGTTTTGCGCCGCTGCTGGCCAACTTGCGTTTCGTCCGGCTTGGTGCCTCGTGCTTTCCCTTTGAAAACGATTGCCAGGATTGCTACTCCAATTGGCTGCGGAACATGCAGGTGGGCGCGAATGCCTTTGCCTATTGGCGCCCGCAGGAACGCGGGGGAACGAGCGACATTCGCAACGACCTGCCGGGCAGTAGCTACCTAGGATCGGAACTTGATTTTTACGTCAGTTGGCGGCTCTCCAGCGACCTGTACATGCTGGCCAACTACGGCCTCTTCAATCCGAACGACAAAAGTTTTTCAGTCAACAGCAGCCGGCAGTTTGTGGGCTGGAGCCTGAACTGGTTGCTGTAAATTTTGAAGCTGTCACCGATCGGCCCAAAAGAATCATGTCGTCAAACAACACAATTTCCAGCTGATGGCTAATTGCTAACAGTTGAAAGCTCGTAACGAGGGATTCGATGCGATTCTCCTGCCTGATGATGATTGTGCTGCTGGCATGTCTTTCCATACGCGCGGACGACGGATTCACGCCGTTGGCGGAAGACAACCCGCCGCTGATGTCGGTCGTCGCTTTGCAGCCATCGCTGACGATTGACCAAGGCTACCGCGTGTTTTTGATGATGGCCCGCGATCAGGGGAATTTCGATGCCGACCTCAACGTCGAACAGATGGCGTTCGAGGATGTCCATGCCCACCTGATCGCCCTGTGCGTGATCTCGCCAAAGTGGAATTACTCTCCCGACGATTGCCTGCGGCGAGACGTCGTTGCATACATGTCGGCCAGTTACCTCGGCGTGAAACCGGGGCTGCTGACCCAGTGGTTCGGCATGACGCGGCGTTACGCCCATCGCGAGATGCTGTTCCGCAGAATCATTGCACCGGGAAGTCCACGGACCGTTGTCTCCGGCTCGGAACTGCTGAGCGTGATGACCCGAATTTCCATCTGCCGCGATCCACATCAGGGGGTGGATTTGGATGCCGATGAGATTCATTAAGCGGTCGATGCATCGACTAAAGAAGTAACGAGGCGTACCGTGTTCACCGCTCGGCGATGGTGACACGCTGTAATAAAGAGGTCAGAGGAAATGACGGACGTGACGAAGAGAACACGCAAATTCCAGCGCCCGCTGGTTCAATTCACTTGCCTGGCCATCGTGGCAGCGCTCACCGCGGCGGCTTTCGACGGTAGCGATTTGCGCGGCCAGCCTGCTGCGCCGGCTCCCGATGCGAATGCCGACCGATTGGTCATCGTCGTCGAGTCGGTCTCGGGGACCGTATATTACACGCGCGGCGGTCGCCGACAGCGGGTCACCATCGACAGTAAACTCTCGCAGGGGGATCGCGTCCACGCCAATCCCGGCGCCATCTGCAAACTGGAATTTCAGCGACCAGTCTCAGAAGAAGTCCTCTCGGCGATTATCGTTCGCGGCTACAGCGACGTCGAGATCACGCAGGCGATTCAACAAGGTCAGGCGACGCGAACATTGCTCGACGTGCGACAGGGAGTGATTCGCGCCGGGGTCGTCCGCACCGCGGTGCCGCCGTCGTTCCGGGTCCGCACGCCACGCTCTGTCGTCGCCGTTCGCGGGACAGAAATCGCCGAGCTTGAAGCGTCGATTGATCGAGGCGATTCGCTGACGATGGGTATCGTCGGGGCGGCTATGACGAACGACGCCGTCCCACTGTTTCGTTCGGCGCGCGCGCAACAGGGAATACTGAAACGGGCCGAGAACGACCGCCGTGGCGGTAGACTGCTGCGGGCGATCGAGGTCGCCAGTCTACGACCCAGCCGAATAATCGCCGGCCCGCACCGTCGCGGCTTTGAAGTCGACTTTGTACGTCACGTCCTCATCTCTCGACCCTTTCTCTACAACTCCGGTGAAACTCAAAAACGCGAAGGCAACTTGAATCGCGACCGGTTGATCAACGGCCAGGGACGTAAGGACTTGCTGGACGAGCGAAACCTCAACAATATCTTCAACCAGCAGCAGCCATTTAACCCGGCCAACCAGAATCCACCTTTTACCCCTATTATCACAAATCCGTAAAGTCCGTCGAGTTTGGCTGCATGGCAACTCATTTCCCGCAGCGGATGGGAACGAGACTTTTTGCCGACTGTCTGCAACGCGCGTGACGCTGCCCGCGACTTTCGGTATGATCGCGCGAGTTGATCCCCGTCGATAGGCCACAGTTCCGCGGCTCGTTTCAGCCGCGAATCGACGGGTACGGCGGCGCGCTTCCGCTTGTCTGTTTGACCAGAGCGGCCACGCCTCCCTGCCTGCAACGTCCTGCGGCAAGATTCGCAACGTGAAGCCAACAACTCAAAAGCGACACACGTCCGCCTACGGTTGGGCGGCCCTCTCCCTTGTCGTCGTGCTGGCATGGGGAACGTTCGATCCGTTCGGCATTCGGCAGCGGTTGGACTGGATCATCCAGGATCAGTTTCTAAAACGCCGCCCGCCTGCGGAAGTTCATCCCGATTTGCTGCAGGTGTCGATTGACGACTTCGCCGCCGAACGGCTCAGCAAGAATGCTCAACGCCGCCAAATGGCCCGCGCCATACATCAGCTCAATCAACTCGGCGCGAAGACCGTCCTGGTCGATATTCTGCTCTTGGGGCGGGGAAGCTCCGAACCTCTGAATCGCGACGACCTGGTCGATTACGAAGGAGTCCCGGTCGATATTGCGCAGCACATGTCCGATCTGCCGAATCGTTTTCTCGAAGACCAAATGCTGTCCGTATCGTTGACCGACCTCGATCGGGTCGTCATCCCATTTTACCTGCGGGACGAAAAGGTCGGCCCGCAGGACAAGGCAGCGCGGTCGATTCTGGATGCGATGGCCGACCGGCTCGAACAAGACACGTCATTGGACGTTACCGAACTCGCTGTCGAACTGAAGATCGAAGATCTCAATGTCGCAACACGTCTCTACGAACAGGCCAGCGAAATCGTCGCCGAACGCGCCGCCAGCGAAATCGCCCGCGATCCGAAACTCAAAGAGATGCTCGATCTGCTGGAACGCAGCTTGCTGGATCATCAAGGAGCATGGACGCCTGAGCTTCTCGCCACGGAACTTCAAATCGATTTGCAAACCGCAAATCGCCTGTTCGACTCCGCGTTTTCTTTGGCCCTCGACCGCAGTCTCCGCAATCCGAATCACGTCAAACAACGTATCGAAGCCGTTCCATCGGCCGTCGCTCTACGGGTTCCGGCCGCCTTTGATCGCGGGTCTGTGCTACGCCGTGTGCGAGCTGTCGGCACATTTGCGTTGCCGACGCAAACAATGTTCGAGAAAACCGTTGACCTCGAAGTTCCGCTTTCGGAATTCGCCGACGATGCCGTTCTCGGTTTCGCCGATTTTCGTCCCGATAGCGACGGAATGTTCCGCCGCATGGCTCTTGTGAGTCGCTGGAATGACCGCGGTGTATCGCACCAGTCGCTTGCCGTGTTGGCTGTGCATCTCGGTGTGAAATTGTCGGACATTCGGCTCGAAAAAGGCAAGATTCACGTCGATTCAGATCATGTCGTCCCCATTGACTCTTCCGGCCGACTGTCGATCAACTGGCCGATGAACCGAGAAGCACTCTCGCACGAGAAAATCCCCCGGTTGTCGCTCGGCGACCTCCTGGAAGTTTATAAGTACGAAGCCGACCTGATGAAGAATCGGCACAATCTGCGGCTGAACGTCGCACTGCTGGATAACGAACTCGACCTTGGCTTTGCCGACGACGACAAATGCGATGTGTTGTTGAACGCAATCTACGAAGATTACATTGCCGCCCGCATCGATGCGGCACGCGAAAAAGAGCGTCGCTTTGACACCAAGTATCTCCCCAAAGCGCTGAGTCACGAAAAGGCGCAGGCGATTCTCGCGCGAGTGAAGCGCACCCCGCTCGAAGGGGCAGACGCCGACAATCAGGCAATGGTTTCGGCGCAATCGATCGTCGAGATCCAACGGGAAATCGAGCGAGTCGCGAAAGCGCGCAACGATCAAATCCAGCCGCTGCGTAAGATGGTCGAAGGAAAATTGTGCCTGATTGGAGATACGACCACAGCAGGGGAAGATTTGAAAAGCACGCCGGTCCGTGCCCGGATTCCCGGTGTCACCATTATTTTTTCGGCCATCAACACCATGCTCACCGGGCGGTATCTTTCCACACCGGGGCTATTGTCCGCTGCAATATTAACGATCGTTCTCGCCGGTGGTTTTTCTTGGGTCTTTCAACGAACGCCGGCAAAGTGGTCGTTCGCCGCGATGTCTGTCGGCCTGCTGCTTATCTTCTATGGCCATTATCAGGCACTCGCGCAGGTCGATACACTCGCCAGCCCGGTGCTGCCCATGTCCGGCGTGTTTGCCTGTTTTCTCGTCATCACAACACGGCGGTGGTGGAACGACGTCCGAGAAAAACAAAAGGTCCGCGAAGTGTTCCAGTACTATCTGCACCCCGCGATGGTCGATAAGCTGACGAGTCAGCCCGAGCTGGTGCGACTGGGTGGAGAAGACGCCGACCTTTCCGTTTTATTCGCCGACATTCGCGGATTCAGTGGAATCGCCGAAAAGCTCACGGCCGAGCAATTGCAGAAATACCTCAATGGCTTCTTCACACCCATGAGCCGCATCGCCCAGGACCACGGCGGCACAATCGACAAATACATTGGCGACGAAATGATGGTCTTCTACGGCGCACCGCTGGAAATGGAAGACCATGCAATCCAAGCCGTGTTAACCGCGCTGAAGATGATTGATCGCCTGGCAGATTTGCAGAAAGAGTGGGCTGAACAAGGGTTGCCCGAAATCCACATCGGTATCGGCATTAACACTGATGTCGTCCGCGTCGGTAACTTCGGTTCCGACGACAAGTTCGACTACACGGTCATCGGCGACGGCGTCAATCTTGCGTCGCGGCTGCAGGGAACAACCAAGCACTATGAGGTCCAGGTCGTCGTTGGCGAAAACACCTGGAATCGATTGGGTGATCGAATTGCCGGACGCGAACTCGACCGTATTCAAGTACAAGGCAAACTCGAACCGACGCGAATTTTTAACCCCGTCGGCGTACCGCCGCTTGATGCGACACAACAGCACTTTATCGACCAGTTCAACGCAGGGGTCGCCGCCTTTCAAGATCACAAATGGCAGGATGCACTGATAAACTTTCGCGAAACCCTGGCGATAGACGACGACGACCGTCCGTCGCAGATCTACATCGAGCGCTGTGAAAGATATATGGTCACGCCACCACCGGACGACTGGACCGGGGTGACAACGATGACTGCGAAGTAAGGCAGCCGCATGCAAGACATCAGCGCGCTGGAGCCTGAAGCGCAAGCGAAGGATGGTTCCAGGGCGATGCCAGCAAGCTCCTTCGCTTGCGCTTCAGGCTTGAATTTTCGGGTGTCTTGTCTGCCTGCAGGCAAGACGTACAACTTCTCCAACATCCTCACCCCAAATTGAATTGACACCACGCATGGCCAAGGCAAAAGGCAAGCAACAAGACGCCGCAGAGGCTTCGCCCGAACCAAGTTTCGAGCAAGCGCTCACCGAGCTACAGCAGATTGTTGACGATCTCGAAGCGGGACAAATCGGCCTCGACGAATCGATGCAGCGATTCGAGCAAGGCATTGCGTTGCTCCGCAATTGTTACGGTACGCTCGAAAAGGCGGAGCAGAAAATCGAGATTCTCACCGGCACCGATGAAGCCGGACGCCCGTTGACCGAACCGTTCGATGCCACATCGACCGTAGAGCAGAAAAAGACATCGGCCGGACGGCGCAAGAGGACAACCGCCAAAAAAACCGCCGACAATTCCGAAACCGCACAAGACGAAGAGTCCGACCCAGGCAAACGCCTCTTCTAATTCCTCTTTCCCCTCAAACAATCAGTTCTTCACCCGAGGCCCACGGGCTACGCCCCGTGGGGCATCAACCACGCCGCCGCGCGCACAAACGGAACCTCTTCGCACGTCGAATACACCGTGTTCGCGCCTTCGACAAGCTGCAGCGCCAGCGGCGAATGCTCGGCGGACAGTCGTTCGATTTCCTCCGGCAGTCCGGCAAAAGCCGACGAAGCCGCCACGCTACCGGTTCCCAGCACGATCAAGGTCGGCCAGGCTACGTCGGGAAGATGCCGCACGATGTCGTAGTCGTCGTGTGGCCCATACTTCGCGAGAAAACCGTCAGCCGTCAACATTAACGGCAACGGATAGCGCACCGAAATCAACTCGCTGCCACGCCCATCATCGACGAGTTGGCATGCGCGGCGAAAGTCTTCGCCGAATTCTTCGCCGCCATTTCCAAACGTCAGCCGCTCGTGCGAAAACCGGGGCGGTGAGATGCCAATGACGCAGCGCACCGATTGATGTGTCGCCCGCGCCTGGCTGAATATTGCTTTGACCGCACCCATGCTATGTCCGACCAACGCGATCCGCGAAAATCCGCGAGCAACCAGCAAATCGAGCCAGGCCGTCAAATCGAAACAACACTCTGCTATGCATTCATAAGCCGCCCCACCCGCAACGGAGCCGCGTTCGCACGGTATGGCCGCCATCTGATCGTGCCCGCGCGTATTGACGCGCAACACCGCCGCGCCGGCCGCAACCGCTTGTTCGGCAAATGTCTCCAGCACACCCCGCGCATAGAAATTGCTCGCCGTTCCGTGTACCAGCAGAAACGCATCAACCGGAAGCGCCGATTGCACGGCATCACCGGGCAACATCAGTTGCCCACACAAGTATAAACCGTCGCTGGTGCGGGTTCGGCAAAGTTCGACGTGCATATTCGGCGCTCGACACTCCTGCTGAAGTTCTGTCAAAACCCTCTGTTGGCTCACAACACCCCTTGTTTTTAAGTGCAGAGTTCGCCCACAACCGGGTTTTGACGGAGCCTCGCTGTTACTTTTCGTCGGTCTTCTTGGAAACGAGCGCCTCTAATACCGGTATGCGTTTTTTCGCTTGCGCAACCGCAGCAGCATTAGAGCCGTCGGCGACGATGATCTTCCAAAGATTCAGCGCTGCCTCAGCCATTTCGTCGCGACGTGCTGCATACTGCTTCGGCAACTCACCGGTGGCATACGCATCCAGCGCGCCCGCTTGTGCGATTAAGAACTTGCGTTGTTCCGCCAGGTCGTCCTGTTCCCACGGGCGATCCTGCTTGCTCTCGAAGCTCAGCAGAATCGAGCGTGCGCTTTCGGTCGCCGGCACATCGGGCCAGCGTTTCCGCAGTCCCATCAATTGCATCAACCCGGAATAAACGGTCTGCCGTTTTTTCAGTCTGCTCTTTGCTTCCGCAAGCAAACCATCGGCCCATTCCGCTCGCGAAAGCGTTTCGGTTCCAGCAATTCGGCTGGCCGGATACTTCTTGCCCAGTTGCTTCCGGTCGCGCACGCCCGCTTCCAACCAGCGATACACTTCCTGCAACGGCTCTCCGCTGGGAATGCCGTGCCCCATTTTCGGCACAACCCACACGCGGCTGCGAACGCCGACTTCGGCTAACATGGGACCGCGAAACCGAGAAACTTCCCCGCGATTGAAATCCGATTCACCCGTCACATGCGCCACACTCAGCCGCTCGATCACGCGATGCTTCAACCACGGTTCCTGCCGCAAATCACCGGCAGCACACACGAGAATCACGCCGCCAAAGTATTCCGGCAAGGCGAAGGCAATTGCACAGGCAGTACGACCGCCGCCGGAAAATCCACCGATGTAACAGCGATCAACGTCGGTGTTATACTTGCCGCGAATGTCGTCAAGAACGTCGAAGATGATACGCACCCGCTGTCGCGGGGGACAATTATTTCCCGCACCGTGTGGACTGGCGAAGATCACCTTTTGCTTAGCGCAAACCGACTGCCAGTTGCGAAAACCGGTCCCGCGTCCACCCGGGGAAATGAACAGAATGACCGGATACGCGCGTTTGGCGTTGTAGTCAGTCGGCACGAACAATTCGTAGGACTGCTTCGTCGATTCGTAGCCACCGAGCCAACCGGCCGGCGTGTCCCTGGGGCTTTGATTCGCCAGCGCAAACACCCAATCGAGCCGTGTCGCCGCCGAAACTTTCACGTCAGCATGATGCCCGCGCAAAGGTTCTGCAGCGATGAGTTGGCTACAGAAGAGCATCCCGACAACTGCGCAAGACAGAATTGATGTGTTCTTCATGGGATTGGCTCGGCAGCGACTCAAAAAGTTAGCGAATTCGGTCCCACCAAGTATACCGGCTCGGAAACCGCCCCGCACACCGAACCGACGCGGTTGACGCTCTGTCTGTGACAACAGAGAATCGAACTTCTGCAATGAACGACCGACGTTGTTCTTTTCATATTGACGCGACGCGACGCTGAAAGTTTGACAGATGAGCCTGTTTCGGCCCGATATTGAACGAATTGCCGGATACGTTCCCGGCGAACAACCCCGCGAAACCGGTTGGGTGAAACTCAACACGAACGAGAATCCGTATCCGCCATCGCCAAAAGTTGTGGCGGCCATCGAAGCGGTAGCACATGCACGATTGAACGTTTACCCCGATCCGTTGGCCACGCGGTTTCGGCAATTGGCAGCCGAGTTGTTCGATGTCGAACCGGACTGGATTCTCCCCGCCAACGGCAGCGACGAGAACCTGACGATCATCATGCGGACGTTCGTCGATCCGACCGAGCAGGTCGCGTATCCCTATCCCAGCTACATTCTGTATGAGACGCTGGCCGAGATACAGGGGGCATCGTGGGCTCGGTTGCAACTGAAATCCGATTGGTCATGGAATCGCAACGCCTGCCGTTCAGTCATCGAACAAAGCAAACTTGTTCTCGTTCCCAATCCGAATTCACCATCGGGTACGCGGTGGTCGGATGAGGACATTCTGGCGCTGCTGCCGCCGCGCGGTGTGCTTGTGCTTGACGAAGCCTACGGCGATTTCTGTGACGATCCACATTGCGGGCAACTGCTCCAAAGCGACGTCGGCCAACGCATCATCATCACCCGCACGCTCAGCAAGTCGTACAGCCTCGCCGGAATCCGCATGGGGTTTTCGGTCGCGCATCCCGATTTGACGCGCGGCATGTTGAAAGTGAAAGACAGCTACAACTGCAACACACTAAGTTTGGCTGCCGGGGTGGCCGCTCTCGAAGATCAACAGTGGATGAAAGACAACGCCCAGCGCATCCGGCAATCGAGACGATCGCTGGCCTCGTCGCTTACTGGTTTGGGATTTGAGGTTGAAATAAGCCAGGCCAATTTCGTCTGGGCAACGCACCCGGAGGGACGACATCAGCAGATTTTCGAGGAGTTGAAAAACCGCAAGATTCTCGTCCGCTACATGCGATTCGCCGGAGCCGACGAAAACGAAATCGACGGGTTGCGGATCACGGTGGGAACCGACGACGAACTCGGCACGTTCATCAATGCGCTGCGAGAGATTGTGTGAACTCGTCGTCGGCGATCATTCTCGCAACCCGTTCGGACAGATATCGTGATGTCGATTGGGCGCACAACGGACTTTGTATTTAACGCAAAGAGGCAAAGGACCGCAGAGGTCCGCAAAGAAGAAGGATGATAATGAGAAAATAGGAGCCTGAAGCGCAAGCGAAGGATGATTCCAAGGCGATGCCAGCAAGCTCCTTCGCTTGCGCTTCAGGCTTAAATACTTGGGATTTTTGTCTCCCGTCAAGCCAAGTGCGCAACTTCAAAACTTGCGATTCAGACTTCTATCGGCGGTCATGTGGGGAGAGCTTTCGCATCTCCATTCGTGCGAATGCAGTCGGTCTGATTTCACTTTGCGACCCTTTGCATCTCTGCGCTAAAAACAAGATCGCAAAATGCATCGTGCGCCCTGTCGATTGTTTTGATCGTGACGGTCTTGACGGACTCATCACCCGCCCGTGTGTCGTCTAACGGCGAAACGTTCCGATTGTCCCGGCAAACGGCGTTCGACTACTCGAACACACCCCCAATCGCGTTCAACACGTAGTTACAAGGCAGCCGAGAACACGTATGATTTAACGTGGGCAACCGACTCACGACCGCAGCTGAACTCAAGGAATACCATGCCGCGCACACACTCTATCAGTCGCAAGACGAACGAAACCGAGATTCAACTCGAGTTGAACCTCGACGGCACGGGCGTGGCGAATGTCAGCACGGGTATCGGGTTCTTCGATCACATGCTGACGCTGTTCGCCAAACACGGGTTGTTCGATCTCACCGTCGATGCCAAGGGTGATCTGGAAGTCGATCAGCATCACACGGTTGAAGACGTCGGCATCTGTCTTGGAAGAGCAATCGCTGAAGCGCTGGGCGACAAACAGGGAATCACCCGGTACGGCAGTGTTACTTTGCCGATGGAAGAAACGCTGGTCACCTCGGCCCTCGATCTCAGTGGGCGGATGTGGTTTGTCGATCACGTTGAGTTCCCCACCGAGAAAATCGGCAACTTCGATTCACAACTGGTGCGCGAATTCTGGCAGGCCGTATCGGCCAACGCGTTGATGAATCTGCACCTCGTGCTGCATCACGGCACGAACAGCCATCACATTTCCGAAGGCGTCTTCAAAGCAACCGCACGTGCGTTGCGACAAGCCGTCACCGTCGATCCCCGGCAACAGGGTGTGCCATCGTCAAAGGGAAGTTTGTAACAACCCCGCATGACTCAACGTTCTTTGAGCCGCGACGAAGTTCGCGCCGTTGATCGGCGGGCGATTGAAGAGTACGGCATGCCCGGTGTCGTACTGATGGAAAACGCAGGACGAGGTGCGGCCGAGGTGTTGGTGAAATTGGGCATCGACGGCCCCGTCGTCATCTGTGCGGGTCGCGGTAACAACGGTGGCGACGGCTTCGTCATCGCCCGGCATCTCGAAAACCGTGGCTGCTCCGTCCGTGTGTTGCTGTTCTGCGATCCGAACGATCTGCGCGGCGACGCGGCCATCAATTATCGAATCATCGAAAAGGCCGGCACGCCGTTGACGGCTTTTTCCGGCGACATTGCAAGCGAAGAGATTGACCGACAACTCGCCGATGCCGACTGGATTGTCGATGCACTGCTTGGCACCGGCGCAAACGGTGCGGCGCGCGAACCGTATGCGACGGTCATCCGCGCGATCAACGCGGCGGGCAAAAAGGTACTCGCGATCGATTTGCCATCGGGGCTTGATTGCGATAGCGGTGAAGCACCGGGAGAATGCGTTAGCGCCAATCACACGGCAACATTTGTTGCACGCAAGATCGGTTTCGACAGCGAAGCCGCCGGTGAGTGGATCGGCACGGTCCATGTTGTTGACATTGGCGTGCCGCACGCCATGCTCGAATGAGCGTGTTTCGGTCGTAACCAGCCCGCAGCGCAAGCAAGGGTTTCGACTACGAGCGCGTATGCCGCGATTGTGAACGGAAACCCTTGCTTGCGCTGCGGGCTGTTATTGTGTTGCATGTTGCGCCTTGACTCCCCTTGTTTGACGATAACCGGACAACTATCCTCAACGGGCGTGACTGTCGGCAGTCACAGGACCCGTCCGAGGCGAAGCGAGAATACCGCATGAACGACAAGTTCTGGTATTTGAAAAGTTGCGAACTGTTCGAGCGTTTGACGCCGGTGCAGATTCAGCGGCTTGAGGCGCGTGCGCGTTCCCGGAAATTCGAGCGGAAAAGTTTGGTCTACGTCCCCACCGATGCCGGCGATTCGGTGATGCTGCTGACGTCGGGCCGCGTCAAAATCTATCACCTCACCAGCGACGGCAAGCAGGCTTTGCTGGCAATTATCGATCCCGGCGAGATGTTCGGCGAACTGGCAATGCTCGATTCGGGCGAGCGGGAGGAATTCGCCGAGACGATGGAAGCCTCGTCGATCGTCCTTATTCCCGGCAGCGTCGTGCAGCAATTGATGGAAGAGTCGCCTCAGCTATCGCTGGGGGTGACGAAAATGATGGGTTTGCGCAGGCGGCGCGTCAAGCGGCGGCTGAAATCGCTACTGTTTCGCTCGAACCGTGAACGCCTGATCCATCTTCTGCTGGAACTGGTCGAAAAATACGGACAGCGAACCGACGAGGGGATTCGTATCGGAATCAAGCTCTCGCATCAGGATTTGGCCAGCATCATCGGCAGCACGCGGGAAACGGTCACCGTGGTGCTGGGAGAACTGCAGACGGAAAGAAACGTGATCATCAAGCGGCGGCAGATCATTCTGACCCGGCCGAAAGAGTTGGCGGCCGGCATCGGTGTTTCGCCCCCGCCTTTGCCGCAGTCCCCTTCGCGCGATGAACAAATGAAGAAACAGCCGCAATTTGGTTCCTGAAAATAGGCATTTCTGCCCGGAATGTGATGATTCTCACAGAACGTTGTTGGAGCGTCGTCGATAATCTGAGATAAGGCGTCTTCAACATGTCTTGCTACAGCTGATTTGTCGGTTTTCAAATTCGGACGAGAGAAGGGACATCGTAACCCGACGCGTCAGCGAGGGCGAAGCGACCATTCGACTGCATTCCTCGCTTACGCTTCGGGTTACAATTGAGGCCGCCCAACCGTATTGAGCGAAGAGATTTTCCATGAACCAGAACAATGAAAACCACAACGAATGGCAAGCCTGCCCGCCGGGTGAAGTGGGCCGGCTGGTTGACGGACTGCAGAACCGCAATCGCGCGTTGGCCACACAACGACGGATGGTGGCTGCCGCCCTGCTGCTGATGACCGCCTTCACTGGGTATTACTTCGTCGGTGTGCTGCCGAATGCCGAACCGAATTACGGCGGCATCGTCTGCAGCCGATTGATGGAACTGGCCCCGCAATTCATGGCGGGAACGCTCGATGCGGAAGCATCAAGCTGGGTCAAAACACACCTGGCGCACTGCAAGCACTGTCGGAACACGTTGCAGGCGATGGATTCCAAATCCATGCCGCGGTCCGCATCGCGCGTAACGCTTCGGCGCGTGGAAATCGCAGTGACGGCGCACAATCACGACGGCATGACTGAAGCCTTCGCCTCACTCGACCGCTGATCCCATTTAGCCGGCTCGCTCGCGAGCCGTGATCGTAACATGGGTGCCACTGGCGTCTCGCCAGTGAAACGCTATTCATCCATCGAGGAATGTTACGTTGCTGGAGATCATCCTACCCCAACTGCTTCACCGCTTTACGCACCGCGTCCAGGCAGACTGCGATGTCCGACAGTGGGTTGTCCTTGTTCTCCTCGTATTCCAGCGAGACGATGTTTTCGTACTTCAGTTGACGTAAGAGGCCCAGGCAGGCGACGACGTTGAGGTCGCCTTCGCCAAGCAGCGTGAAGAACTTTTGTTCTTTCTTGAGCTGACGGCGGGCTTTGCCGGACTTAATGAAGGCGGCCGCGTCGGCTTCGGTGGCGTAACCCTTCACGTCCTTCAAATGGACGCCGAACACCCGCTTGCCCAGCCGTTTGATGGCTTCGACCGGGTTCTCGTTGCTGCGAAGGTAGTGTCCAGTATCGACACAGGCCCCGACGAGCGGGTGCCGATCTTTCACCATGTCCTCGACGTCACTGATTTTGTCGTACCCCGATCCCGGCCCGTGGTTGTGAATGGCGATCGCGATGCCGTACTCTTCAACCAGCTTGTCGAGCAAATCGAAAGTCTTATTGTCTTTTTTCGGATACGCACTGATCGCCTTCACGCCCATCGCTTTGCCGAAGTCGAACTGTTCGCGGGCGCGGCTTTCGTTGCCGTCGAAATTCTCGACGCCGAACGCCATCAGTTTCACATTGTAACCGGCCAGCAGTTTCTGCTGCTCGGCCACATGCTTGGGCAATGTGTTGACGGGAATGTGGTTACGGAACGACTCCCAGTAATGCAGACCGAGATCGCGGGTATGCTTGAGTGCGTTTTTCGCGTCGTAGCCACGCAGCGAATAACTCTGCAAACCGAGTTTGAATCCACCGTACTGATCGACCGCCTTTTTGCTCTCGGCATTCACCGCCGACAATCCCCCTGCCAGCATCGCCCCGGTACCGACGGCGCCCACCTTGAGAAAATTACGTCGCGTCACGCTGGAATTCTGAATTGTCACTTGTCCTATTTTCCTTATGCAAAGAAAAATGATGCCGGATGCGGCCGAATCTTCAGCTCTAGACTCTAGTCCTTCGACTCTAGACTATCCGCGGTCAACCCTCAACAATTCTACCCGCCGTATGGCCCCCACAGCGACTGTTGACTTGAAAGAAACCGAAAAAAACCTTGCCACGCGTCGGCAGCAAGCTAAAGTTTTGATAGAGACAAGCTCATTAAGATGTGACGTTTCGTCACCGCGAAGCAAGATCGCGCGGTTTTCGCAAATTTCACAAATTGAACGACGGCGGCGCGGTGTCGCTGCCGATGATAATCCCTGCCGGAACAGAGACTCGCGTTTTCAGTCGTATTGTGAATGCCGCTTCAGCTGGCATTGTCGGCGACGGTTGACGCATCCGGCAGGCAGAGACTGGCATCCGAGATCGATCTTTACAAACCTCTCGTGTAATTTTCGGCGGAGGGACAACTTTAGCGCGGGCCGGGATGAACTACGGTGAGTGCATTGCACTACTGCATCTCCGCCCTTCTCGCAGCGACTCCACCGTCGCAATCGGAGAGGTTTGGACCCAAGGCCGCGGGCTTTCAATTTGGAAGCCTGCGGTTTTTTTGTGTGCGCTGTTTTAGTTCGCCAGCCTGGCGGGACTGCGAAACCGCAAGCGGCGACCGCGATTGTCATTGAACAATCCCCACCGATGGGCTACCGTCGATTTCGTGGCTTGATGGTCTGATCGCTGGTTTGCGGTGATCGGAATCGGCCGTGAAATGCGTGTCGCGTTGGCTACCATTCAGCTGCGCGATTTCCGGAGGGAAATGTCGATGTTCCGTCATCTGCTGTTTCTGCTATTCGTGGTGATGCCTCTCCTTCTCTCGGGATCGAAACGCGCTGTCGCGCAAGAGAACGACCCGTTCGAGACCGCCCGGTCTCACTTGCAGCACGGCCGCTACGAAGAAGCGATCGAAGCGTTCGACGAACTCGCCGAAGTGAAAGACAATGCCCTGGGTGTCGCGCTCGGCAAAGCGCGCGTTTTTCAGGCACAGGGCGAACTTGCGAAAGCGGTCGAACAACTTGCCGACGCAAGAACGGCCGACCCGCGCAGCACGCAGGCGACCGCCCGACTTGCCGAAATCCGATTCCAGCAAGGCAACTACGCCGATGCAGAGAAGCTGGCAGAAGCGGCCCTAAAACTCGATGGCCGCAATCCGCTCGCAAAGATCGTACTGGCCGACGTTCAAACCGAGACCGGACGGCTGAAAGAGGCAGGCGAGAACTACCGCTGGTTTGTGAAGTTCTACAACCAGGCGCAGCCGGACGATGCCGAAACGCTGCTGCTCGTCGCTCGCGGAACATTGCAGTACGCACGCTGGAGAAGCAACTCGCAGATCTTCAGTTTTGTGTTGAACTCGCTTTGTCCCGACGCCCTCAAAGCCGACAAATCGAGTTGGCAGGCGTATCACGTTTCGGGCAACCTGTTACTGGAGAAGTACAACCGCGCCCAGGCGATTCCCGAGTTCAAACAGGCGCTCGCCATCAACCCGCGGGCTGTGCCCGTGCTGGTTTCGCTGGGAGAAGCGGCGCTGCAGCAGTACGATCTCACCGGGGCCGAAGAGTATGCCGACCGTGCCCTCAAAGCGAACCCGCATTCGGTTCCCGCGCTCAATCTCAAAGCCGATCTCTCAATTGCCAACGGCCAACTCACCGACGCGCTCAAGACCGTCGAAGAGGCACTGAAAGTCAATCCACACGAACAACGAACGCTCGCGCGGCAAGCTGCCATCTTCTTACTCGTTGATGGCGAACCGCCGGACTTTGAGAAGTTGCTGGCCAATCTCGATGACATCGGCGAGGTCAAGATCGCCAAGCCGTCCCGCTTTGCCAAACTGATTGTCGATCTGGCGAAACGCAATTCGCATCCCGGCTACTTCCTGACGATTCTCGGCTCAACGCTCGAACGCCGTCGGCAATATCCCATTGCCCAGAAGTTGTTTCAGCGCGCCGTCGATGTCATGCCGCAACTTTCCGAACCCAAGACGTCGCTTGGCATGCTCTACATGCGGGTGGGAAAAACGGAAGAAGCGCAGAAGATTCTGGACAGTGCGTTCAAGGCCGATCCGTATCACGTCCGCGTCAGCAACATGCGTAAAGTTCTCAAGTTGCTGGGTGGATACGAAACGATTGCGACCGATCATTTCATCATCCGCGTCGATTCCAAACTCGATAAAGTTCTCGGCGAGTACATGGCCGAATACCTCGAAGAGAACTACGACGAACTCGTCGAACAGTTCGGCTTTGAACCGCCCGCGCGAACGCACTTTGAAATCTACAATAATGCCAAGGGACTCTCGGCGCATCAGTGGTTCAGCGCGCGAATGATCGGCCTGCCGTGGATTCAGACCATCGGCGCTTCGACGGGCGTTATCGTCGCGCTGGCTTCGCCGACGGCCGCCGGTGAACCGTTCAATTGGGCTCGCGTGGTCAAGCACGAGTTTGTGCATGTGATTACACTGCAGCAGACGAAGTTCCACATTCCGCATTGGTTTACCGAAGCACTCGCTGTCACCAGCGAAGGCTATCCGCGGCCCGCCACCTGGGACAAGCTGCTACTGGAACGGGTTCCCAAAGGCGAATTGCGCTCGCTCGACGAATTGAACGATGCCTTCATTCGGCCCAAGACACCGCTGGATTGGCAATTCGCATACTGCCAAAGCCGGCTGTACGCGCAGTACATGATCGAGAAGTACGGAAAGGAAACGATCCCCAAAATGCTGGCGGCCTATCGCAAAAACACGCCGACCAAAAAAGCGATTCCGATAGTCTTCGGTGTCGATGTGGAAACATTCGAGAAAGGGTATCACGAATTCCTGAACACGATCGTTTCCGAGTTGAAACAGGGCGCACCAACCGAAGCCAGGCAGACTCCCGCCGAGTTGGAGAAAGCCTACAACGCCGACCCGGGCAATCCGACAGCGGCCGCAAGGTATGCAATCGTTTTGCTCCGCTCGCGACAAGCGCAGCAGGCGCGTGAGCTGGCCCTTAAGGCATTGGAGAAGAACGAAAAAGAACCGCTGGCGGCCCTTGTGATGGCGCAGTTGGAACTTCGAGCCGAAGATCCTACAGCCGCCATCGACTACTTGGAGAAAGGCCTCGACCGCAAGAAACCCCACCCGATTTTGTTGCGGTTGTTGGCCCAACTGAAACTCACTGCTGAGAAGCATGCCGAAGCGGCCGAACTGTATGAACTGGGCCTCGAAAACTTCTCGCACGATATTGCCTGGTTGAGAGGGGCAACGGCGACGTATCTCAAACTGGAAGAAACCGACAAACTGACTGCTGCCCTCAAGGAACTCGCCCATCGCGATCCGGACGACGCAACCGTTCGCAAGAAGCTGGCGGAATTGGCATTGGCCGACGGCAATTTCAAAGAAGCCGCGAAATACGGCCGGTTGGCGATCCACGTCGATGTCCTCGATGCGAATGTGCACAGAATCCTGGGAGAATCGTACCGCGGTCTGAAGAACTATCCCCGCTCGATCAAAGAGTTCGAAGTGGCGATTGAGCTGAAGCCCAAAGATGACGCGTTAGAAGTTGGGTTGGCGAATACGTATCTGGCGGCCGGCGCAAAAGAGAAAGCCCGATTGCTGTTGGATGCGGTGCTGGAGCGCAACCCTGAAAACACTGATGCGAAAGCATTGCAGGAGAAACTCGATTGACCACTGCGAAAGAAAACCACACTGGTGAAGCTTTGACACTGGCCGGACTGCAATCGCTGATCGAGACCATGTATTCATCGAAGGATGAAGCGCGCGGCGTCGATGGAACGTTTATGTGGCTGATGGAGGAAGTGGGTGAGTTGGCTGCGGCGCTCCGCGATGGTGACCCCGAGGAATTGGCCGCCGAATTCGCCGACGTACTCGCCTGGTTGGCCACCATTGCCAACGTTGCCAACATCGACCTACAGCAGGCCGTTCTTCAGAAATATGGCAACGGTTGCCCCGGTTGCGACCAAATGGTCTGCAATTGCGACCTGCAGATCAAGCCGTGATATTGATGAGTTGTTGGCGTGCGCAAAACCAGCCCGTAGCGCAAGCAAGGGCCAGTTGCGACCAAAGACCCTTGCTTGCGCGGCGGGCTGGTAATTGTCCATGCCGATTACGCGAGTTGCCCTCGACTCACAACGACTTGTTGACACTTTCGATCAATCGAAATACGATGAATGTCGCGGCCAGCATCTATTTGTTTCACATCCATTCCTTTCCTGTTCGGGACATCATTGATGGCGCGCCGGAATCACATCCCAATTCGATTCATTGCCGCGCTCATCGCTATTTGCGGGTCGGTTGTTGCCGTTGGTGCAGAACCGAAAAAAGGCGATCGGCCGGCCTCGGATGATCCGAAAATTCAGGCAGCCATCGATCGTGGATTGGTTGCCCTGCGCCGCATCGCTGCGGACGAGTACGTACAGAGCAAGAGCCTGGTCGCACTCGCCCTGCTGAAGTCGGGCGATGAAGTCGATAGTCCCGCTGTCAAACGGGGTATCGTGAGCATTCAAAATCGCATTAAGGAAGGGGAATATAAATCCGACAGCAACCATTTTTACTCGGCCGGCCTGGACATGATGCTGCTGGAGACGGCCGACCCCGCACAATATCAGTCGGAAATGCAGGCCATTTTGAGGTACATTCTTGACGGCCAGTTGAAAAACGGAAGCTGGTTCTATCCGAGCCAGAATGGAAATGGCGACACCAGCATCACCCAGTACGCCATGCTGGGACTGTGGTCGGCTGCACGCGCCGACATCGAGATTCCGATGGACGTCTGGGACCGCGCTGCAACCTGGCACGTTAGAACGCAATTGAAAAGTGGCGGATTCACCTACCACCCCGGATCGGGTGCCGGCGGTGAGAAAGCGACGATGACGGCGGCAGCGGTCGGCAGCCTGCACATCGCGCGGATGCACCTTTATCCCAATCGCAAATTCGGATCCGCAAAGAGGAAGAAGAAGAAGTCCGTCTCGCGAAAATACCGCTATCTCCAACCAATCGATCTCGACAACCCCAAATCAAAGAGAAATCAGAATACAAAGAAAGTCAAGACGACCGGAAATCCCACAACAGCTTTGTCGGCCATTGATAATGCGACGGAAAAAGGTGTCGCATGGCTGGCGATCAATTGGACCGTCAACAATGGCGGCGCACACACCTATTATTACTTGTACGCGATCGAGCGGATGACTGCCTTGGCGGACATCGATCTCATTGGAGAACACGACTGGTATGCCGAAGCTTCGGAATTCCTGCTGAAAAACCAGAAGAACGACGGATCCTTTGGCGGCGATACCGATACCAGTTTCAGTTTGCTCTGCCTTGGCAAGGCGACCGCCAAAATGCTGGATCGCAAAGTGCCAAGCATTGGAGTGGGAGCCGGCCTGCTTGCCGGAGGCCGCGGGCTGCCGGACAATCTGGCTCAGGTCCAGGTGACCGACGGCAAAGTCAAGGCACGCAAAATACTGGGGCCGCTCGATGAGCTTCTCAACGAATTGGAAAACCCCAAAAGCACCAAGGTGGAATCGGTGCAATCGGCCGTACTCGAACGCGTTCAACTTGGAAATCGTGAAGAACTGATTGGGCAAACCGACCGGCTGACTCGCTTGGCGAAAGATCCCCGGGCCGATGTTCGCCGCATCGCCCTGTGGGCTCTCGGTCGAAGCGGCGACGTTCGATTCGCGCCGGTGTTAATTGCTTCGTTCGCCGATTCGGATCTCGACGTTCTCATCGAAGCACGAAACGCCCTGTGCACACTCAGCCGCAAACCGCGCGGATTCGGTTCATCAGGCCATCCGTACGCCAAACTGTCGGAAAAGGAAAAGGCCAACGAGACCCGGCGCAGCCAGGCACTTGGTAAGTGGCGCACGGAGTTGACTGCCAAATGGAAAAAGTGGCATCTTTCGGTTCGACCCTACGATGAACGCGACGGACTTCCGGAAAGCGGTCGCAAGTGAACCTGTTTCAACCAGCCCGATGCGCAAGCGAGGGTCCAAAGCACGCATGTGACCGAAGAACCCTTGCTCGCGCTACGGGCTGGTAGCGCGGACGGGCTGGTGATCCCGACATGTCATCAAGTCGGAACTTAGAGAACCAGTAACCTAGCGAGAACCAGTAACCTAGCCAAATCGATTGTTCTGCCAACTTGCCGAGACTCGATGTCCACGAAAACCGCATCACGACACAAGCAAAGCCAGCCGTCAATCGGCCGACCGGTGTTGAAGGTCACCCGTTATGACCACGTGACTGCGACGTTAATTGCAACCATTGTCGGGCTTGCATTCACCTTCTGTTCGTTGACGGCAGTCTGGATCACCAACCGACTCGCGAAACCCGACGCCAGCGTTCCACTCGAACTACTCGAATTGCCGGGGGGCTTCGAAGATGGTGCGGTCGAAGAAACGCTCAAACTCGAATCGCCCGAAGACGTGGTCAGCGACCCTTCGCTTGCCGATGCCCCGGCTGAAGAAAACGAAATCGAAGAGATGCTCGAGAACGTCGTCGAATTGGCCGACAAGGCGACCAACCAAACCAGCCAAACATTCGAGTTGGCAACGCGCAATGTGGGAAAGGCGGGCAGCGCAACCGGCACCGGTCGTCGCGCATTGGGAGTTGGTCCCGGCGACGGAGGACTTCCCCGAGAACAGCGCTGGTTTGTTCGCTTCTCCCGCCGCGGAACCATCCGCGATTACGCCAAGCAGCTCGATTACTTCGGCATCGAACTGGGTGGGCTGGTCGATGGACAGAAAATTGTCTATCTCTCAAAACTGCAGGAAAAGCAGCCTCAAACCCGCAGCCGGAATACTGGCGCCGGCGAAAAGCGGCTCTACATGACCTGGCAGGGTGGCACGCGACAAACAGCCGACCTGCAAATATTTGGCAAGGCGAACATCAACATCGGCGCAGGCACGATTTTTCATTTTTATCCAGCCAAGACCGAATCGCTGCTTGCGCGGCTCGAACGCGATTTCAAGAATAAGTCGGTCGCTCAAATTCGGCGAACCTATTTCATCGTGCAAAGCAACGACGACGGCTACGCATTCGTCGTGACGCGACAGATCTATTTTGAATAATTGACCGCAACTCCACTTGCCGTTTCGCACCGGGATTGACAAAGAAAGACTCTCCAATCGCCATGCTCGAACTTGTATCCTTTCCCACGCTCGCGCAGGCTGCGCAATCGAGTACCACGGTCGATCTGTCGCCCGTACTCGACGTTGCCGCTTACGCCATTTACTTCACACTGGGCAGCGTCGCGCTGTACGGTGTGTTTTGCGTCATCCTGCTGGTCAGGCGGATTTCTCAGAAACGATTTTCCTCCAGCGAATCGGCCAATCAATTCCTTGAGGAAGTCCGCGACCGGCTCAAACAGAAGAACGACGACGGCGTCGCCGAGCTATGTGATTCACCCCCCTATTGGTCGAAAGCGACGCCGCAGCTCGTTTTGCTGGGCATTGCAAATCGCCATCTCTCAATTGCCAAGCTACGCCGTATGCTCGCCGAAAAGTTTGAGACCGATGTCCTTTCCGACTTGGAATACCGAACATCGTGGATCGCCACCATCGTGAAAAGCGCACCGATGCTCGGCCTGTTGGGAACGGTCGTCGGCATGATCAACGCGTTCGCCGGCATCGCCGACATGCAGGAAACCGGTGGCGTTTCCAAACAGCTTGCCGCCGATATCAGCTTTGCGTTATTCACCACAGCCCTTGGCTTGGCGGTCGCGATTCCGCTTGTAATGGCGGGCAACATGATTCACGTCCGAATCGGAAAACTGCAGGACTCCGTCCAACAAAACGTCGGCGCGTTTCTCGACGACCTCGAAGAGGACAAGTCGCCGGGTGAAAGGCGGAAAGCGTGAGCCGACGTAGCCCCCTGTTCGACGACGGCGATGACGAAGGCCGCTTTCGCCGGCGCAAATCGAATTCCGAAATGGACCTCGACATCACGCCGATGATCGATGTGACGTTTCTGCTGCTGATTTTCTTCATGGTCGCATCGACCATGAAGCCAACAGCCGAGAACGACATCCCCCCGGCGAAGCACGGCGTCGGCATCGAAACCGAACACTCAACCATAATTTCCATTCGCCTGCCCGATGCAGACGATTCCGCACCAATCATTTATCTCGGCGAAGCCGGCACGGAACCGGCCGACGTCAACGAGATTGCCGACTACGTTCGCCAGGGAGTCGATAAGGGCCGCTTACGCGTCATCATCAAGGCCGACCGCAGCGTCCAGCACGGTTTCGTGCAAAGCGTCGCCCGTGCCGCAAACACGGTCGATGGCATTCGATTTTTTATTGGCGTACAAGATAAGAACAGACAGTAGGGTTAGCCGTCGCTGGCGTTCCGCGATTGCACACCAATCCGGAACGCAACAGAGGGCGTTCCCTACACGAGCGCAGACGAAACAACATAACGGATATCAGATGGCCATTCGCTTTCGTTGCGAACATTGCAATCAGCTGATGAGCATCGCCAGCCGGCAGGCGGGTTTGATGGTCCCCTGCCCGGGCTGCGCGCGCAAGACCGAAGTTCCCTTTGAAGATCAACCGCCCTCGTCAACCCAACCGTCAGCCACTTCTCCGCCACTGTACGAAGCAACTTCCGAAAATGAACCGCCGCTGAAAATTGAACGTCCGCCGAATCGTTCTTCACTGGAAGACGACGCGCCGGAACTCGATTCAAATCTGGTATCATCTCTACTGGAAGTAGAACCGCAGCAAAGTGTTGCAGAGACCGACGACCGGGAGGCCGACGACGAAGGCGGTTTTCGGTTGCGGGGAGCCAAATCCGAATTTGGGGAATTGGACCTCACGCCGATGGTTGACGTGACGTTTCTGCTACTGATCTTTTTCATGGTGACTGCGTCGTTCAGTTTGCAAAAATCGTTTGAAGTTCCCAGACCCGATCCCGACCAGGAAGGGGCAACGCAGTCGATTCAAACGCCAGAAGATTTGCAGGAGAACTCCATCATCGTCAGGATCGATGAGAACGACGCAATCACGATCGACTTTGAACCGGTGACCAATCCTGAAGACCTGACCGACCTTTTACTGGATAAGAGGCGAATCGAACAGAAAGGCGATCTGGTGATCGATGCCGACGAACGGGCCACTCACGGTGCCGTTGTGCTGGTGAACGACGCCGCCGTCGATGCCGATTTCCAGCACATTCGGTTGGCCGTTCGCGCTCCGTCAAACTGAAACTCCAATGAACTACATCGCAGTTTTCCAACAATGTCGCTGATCGAAATCACATACCTCTCGGGACAAGTCGAGCAGCGGCCGTTGAGCCGCGCGACACCATTGCTGATCGGCAGCCACTTCTCCAACGATATCTCCATCGAAGAAGAAGGCGTGGGCGTTCTTCACTGCCGCATCAGCTGGAGCGGAAAATCGTTTGAGGTGATGGCGGGTGGATCAAACGGCATCGATGTCAACGGAAATCTGGTGCAGCACGCGGCACTCGCCGATGGCGATCTGCTCCGAATCGGCAGCATCGACATGCTGTTTCGTGGCGACGGGCCTAAAGTGGGCCGACAAGACGACGGCGTCGGGCTGCAGCCGGTCACCGATGATGAAATTCCCAAGTTGACACGTGCGACCGATGTCGCCCGTGAAATGGGCGGCGCGGCAGAACGAAACAAACCCGCAGCGCGGGAAGAGAATCACGAGACATTCCCTCTCCCGCCACAACCTCGACCCAAACCCAAACCACGGAAAGACAAGTCGGCGTCCGTTGACGACGTTGCCGAAGAGGACGACGACGATTTGCTCGAATTCGCCGACTTTGGCGACCAGCCCGATTCGAAGCAAGACACAAAAGCGAAGCCGTCGAAACTCGGCAGCCTGAAAACACGACTGTCCGGCAAGCCCGCGCGGCCAGGCGAGCAAGATGTGGCGCGATCACCGTTGGTCCTCAGCCTGGGAGGTGGTGCGCTCGCGCTGTTGCTGGCGGCACTCACCGTCTGGTTTATCATCGGCCGCGAGACGGCGCAAAAACATTACGACGCCGCCCAACAGCAACTGAAAGAGGGGAACTTTCAGCAGGCCGCCAGTCTGTTCGAGAGTTTCATCCAGGATTACCCGAGGCACCGACTATCCGAAGACGCGCGGTACGGTCTGGGCAACGCAAAAATCAAAACGGCCCTTGCAGGAGCGACGCCAAACTGGTCGCGCGGACTGGACGAAGTGCAGTCGTTCGTAAAAGAAAATCGCGAACGGCCGAATTACAAATCTCAGATTAAAAGGTTACAGACATTTGCCGCCGACATCGCATTCGGTGCAGCAAAGAGTGTCGAAATTTCCGCAAAACGCCCCAGCGTCAAACCGACCGTGCTCAACCAGCTGCTGGAAGTGTCGCATACGGCCGGTAATTTGCTGGGCCGTTTGTATCCGGCCGACGAACAACCAACCGAACTGTACAACAAACTGGCAGACGCCCACTGGAAAGCAGAGCAGGCAATTACCACCCGCAAGGCGTACTTGAAGGCCGTCGCAGCCATTGAGAAGTCGATCAAAGCCCGCAGTTCACACAAAGCACTGGCTGCGCGGAATGCGCTCTTTACAGCTCACAGCGGTTTTCGTAACGACCGGCAACTCGCCCGGCTGCTGCAGGAAACTCTCGATGTCGAGAAGTCACTGGTCGTCGTCGAAGACATCGACCAGCAGGCAAAGACGGCCGATCGCCAACCGATGGGACAAACACCGCTGTCTCTCATTCGGCACACGTACTCCGGCGTCGGCGAAGAGTCTGTCGGGCGAACTGTCTTCGCCGTCGCCAAAGATTGTTGCTACGGCATCGACACAATCACCGGCAAACCCCTCTGGCGACGGGTTATCGGTATGGACACGCCGTTCTTCCCCATCCCAGTGGAAACATCCGTTTCGGGCGTGCTACTGTTCGACACAAATCACAACGAATTGATTCTGCTCCAGCGGCGCACCGGACAACTCGTCTGGCGTCAACCGTTGGACGAACCTCTCAACGGCGCTCCGCTTCGACACGAAGGCAGGGCGTACGTTGCCACGTCGAAGGGACGACTTTACCAAATTGCGTTGGAGAGCGGCTTGGCGACAAAGCGGCTGTCGTTTTCACAGCCGCTGGCTGCTCCGCCGGTTCTCGTCCGCAACCAGAAGCAGCTCGTCGTTGCCGGCCGCGCATCGATTTTATATACGCTGTCCGTGCGACCGCTGAGCTGTACGGCGGTTTCATTTTCCGGTCACTCCGGCGGGTCGGTTGCGGCACCTCTGCTGACAATGGGCTCGTTTCTTTTGCTGACGGAAAACGACAACGTCAACACGAGCCGGCTCCGCGTTTTCGATACCGTCAACGGCAAGATGACACTGAAGCAGATTGCCGCCGCCAAGGTCACCGGTCGCATCCGTAACCGTCCGGTCATTCGCGGCCGGCAACTGTTTGTGACGTCGAGCCCCGAACGAATTACGGCATTCGCCGTCTCAGAGGACAAAGAGCAAAAGCCGCTGCTGCGAATTGCGGAAACGCGGATCACCGGCAAGCACGCCGGCCCGTTGTTTCTCAAAGCGGGTGCCGACGGCCGGTTGTGGATGGCTGGCAGCGCGTTCCGCAGTTTTCGATTGTTGACCGATACCATCGCCTACGACGAGGCGAAACGCGTCGCAACCGGATTGACCACTCAGCCGCTGCAACTGGTCGATCGCTATTTCTTTGCCGGCCGCCGACAACCGTATCATCGGGCGGTTTTGTTCACGCCCATCGAGCGCGAGCAATTGACCAGCCGCTGGGGAACACTCTTCGGTTCGGCCCCCATCGCGGTCGCCGCCGGCACAAATCAACTTGTCTGCATCACCGAAACAGGTGACGTCTACCGGGTCGATGAGACCGATATGAAAGCGGGCGGTTTCGTGACGGAATCGACAACACAACTTCCCGTCGCCGAGGCAACCGAAACACCAATCACCGCAACCCTGCTGGCTGAAGGGTTGATGGCGGTTTCAGCCGGCAATCCCCAACCGACATTGTGGCTGATCGATCTGTCCGGGCGAATCGTCCGCGAAATTGTGTTGCCGCAGCCGTTGGAGGCCGCCCCCATTGCGATCAAAGCGGGCATCGTATTGCCGTTGCCCGGCAGGCTAAAAATCGTTCTCCAGAACGGCGGGTCGCCTCCCGAAGATTATCCGGCACCGCTCGAACAGGAAAAGAAACCGACATGGCGGCATCTCATTCCGCTCGATGAAGACGAATTCCTGGCCATCAACGACAGCGGGCGTCTGTCGCGGATTCAATTTCGTAACTCCGATGTTCCGCATCTGGCAGAAGTTAATTCCGTCAATCTGCCGCAGCCCATCGACGTCGCACCGGTCATTGCCGACGGTCGTTTGTTCATCGCCGACGCAGCCGGTCGGTTGACGATGAGCGATCTCTCCAACCTGGAGACTCTCTCAGAAGTCAAACTCGCCGCGCCGGCAACGAATCGGCTCTGGTTCGTCGATGGTAGTCTCTTCGTTGAAAGCGGTCGCAAGACGCTGCAGGAATTTCGCACAGAAAACGGCCAACTCAATCCCGGCTGGACGCTGCCGCTCGATGGAAACTCGCTGGCCGGCACACCGCTCACCATCGACGGGCGACTGGTTGTCGCTTTGAAAAACGGCACTTTGCTATCGCTGAACCGATTAGACGGCAGAGTACTTGATGAGTTGGTTGTCAATCAGCCGCTGGCAATCGGGCCCAAGAAAGTCGGCGGCCTGTTCGTGCTGCCGACAATTGACGGCAGCCTTCATGTCTTCGACGCGGCCTTGGGCGACAAACCAGGACGGGGGACAGATCAATGAAACAAGTCGCTCTCGCGCCCCTCGCCTGCATGACAACGGCACTGTTGCTCTGCCTGGGATTCGCCTTCGCACAATCCGACGACGCGCAACCCGACGACAACACAAAACCGGCACCGGCCAATACCGCGCAGCCGCCCGGCGCCGACGAAGAAGAACCGGCCAAAAAAGACGATTCCACCGAAGACACTGAACCAACAGAGGAAGAAGAAGAGAAGCTGCCCAAACTCGCCGACATGCAATTACCAACGGCCGAACAATTGCTGCGCGATCCGCACCGCGATTGGATCATACTGAAAACCGAAGAAGTCATCGTCACCGAGCCAGTCTATCCACGGCCCGGAACACTGGAGAAAATGCAGGTAAAGATCGATGCCTACCCGAGTTTCAAAGGAATTCGTACGCCCGAAGCGCTCACTGAATATCGCGATATTTTTGACGAATTGCACCAGTTGTACGTCGTGCTGCCCGGCGACGACGATTCGCCCGAATACCAGTTGCACATCAAATACATCGCCGAAATTCGGCACCACGAAGACCTGATGCTCCGCCGCATCGACGTATTCATCGATGAGGGAAAATACCGCGATGCCTTTGAAATGTTGTTCGTTCTCGAACGCTCGCACCCCGGCTGGCCCGGTTATGTGAAGCGTCGCGAGCGGCTGCTATTCCTGGAAGCGGGAAAGAAGTTTAACGACGGCAAGGCCGAAATCGCGCTCATCGCTTTGGAAGAGTTGCATTCGACCAATCCGAGATTTCAGGGGCTGAAGAACAAACTCGGCGACGTCACCGGCCGACTCATCGCCGATGCCGTTGCCGACGAAAACTATCGACGCGCCCGTCACTTCTTGTTGCGGCTCAAGAGTCGGGAAGAAGCACACTCCGTTGTTTCCAATTGGACCAACAAACTTTTGGGCGAATCGACGGCGGCCCTCACTCGATCGCAGGAATCGTTTGCCGCCGGAAAACTCGCCGCAGCCGTCGATGCAGCGGAAATGGCCGCCCGCATTTGGCCGAACATGCCCGACCAACCAACGACGCGAAATCTGAATTCCGTTTACAACCGTGTGAATAACCGATACCCGCGGCTGCGTGTCGGAGTCGTGCAACAGCCACGGGATGCCGCCACGGAACAAACCCGATTTCTCAAGGAAACCGGGTTTGCGGCAACTGCCGCCAACAATCGCCGTCGATTCCTGACACAAACCGCAATGTTCGAGGTGGAACATTCCGACGATTCGCCCCATTTTCGTTCGCGGTTATTCGAACAATGGGAACCAACCGATCTGGGACGCCGCGTCCGCTTCACGTTGCGTCAGAACCGGTCGGCGTGGGAATCGCAGCCGGTTGTCACCGCCTCGTCAATCATGTCGTCCTTCGCGGCGCGGCTCGATCCGGGCAATGCGATGTACGACGAACGCCTCGCCGGCTTCGTTTCATCGGTTGCAGTCATCTCGCCGTTTGAGTTCGAGCTGCAATTTCATCGCGTACCGGCCCGCATCGAATCGCTGCTGACTTTTCCTGTCACCCGCGAAGTGTTTCGCCCACGGGCGCAGGATAACACCCGTTTTCAACATGTGACACAACTTTCGTCACGGCGGTTTGAATTGGCAATGCAAACCGACGACCGCGTCGTCTATCATCGCCTCATCTCCGAGCCGACCGATTCCTACGAATTCCACGTGGTCGAAGTCATCGAGCGGCTGTATCCGACTTATGAAAAAGCCGTGCAGGGTCTGCTGCGGGGCGAAGTCTCAATGTTGCCGCGCGTCCATAGCCGCGACGTGCCACAGCTTCAGGACGATGAACGTTTTGAAGTTGTCGAAACCGCTTTGCCGGTGACGCATCTCATACAGTTCAATCCACATAGCCGCGTAACGCGCAATCGCGAACTGCGTCGAGCGCTGATCTTCGCAATCAATCGTCGCAAGATTTTGCAGGAAACCGTGCTGGACGATCCGGACCGCGCAAGGGGTCGGCTCGTCTCGGGACCATTTCCCACACACGGGCTATCGGGCAACAACCGCCGCGTGCGCGGCTATGCGTACAATACAAAGGTCACACCCCGTCGATACGATCCGTCGTTGGCGGCGGCGTTGTCTCTGGCGGCCGGTAAACACTTCGGCGGAAAGCTGCCCGAGTTGAGGCTGCTCTGCGTTCCCGATCCGATCGCAATCCAAGCGGCCCGTCAACTCGTGAAACATTGGGGGGCTGCGGGAATTCCAGTCAAATTGCTGACCGCAGATGATGAAACAATTAAAGCAGACTCGGCCGCATGGGACATCGTCTACCGTATCGTCCGCATGACCGAACCGGCCGTGCAACTGTGGCCGTTGTTAACGCTGGAACCGACGGCCCGCGTCGAGTCGCTCGCCTTCCTGCCCGACTGGTTGCGGCAGGAGTTGATTGAGCTGGATCGCGTCGGCGACTGGAAATCAGCCGTCGCCAAACTGATCGACTTACACGCGCATCTGGCGGCCGAAGCGGTGTTGATTCCGTTGTGGGAACTGGACGACTTCGTCGTCTACCGGAACACAATCCGCGGATTCCCCACACCGCCGTTGCACCCCTACCAGCACATCGAGCGCTGGACAGTCAAACCCTGGCTCCCAAACGATTCGCCATGACGGGTGAATGTCGAATGTCGAAATTCAAATGTCGAATGCAATTCACGTCCGTGAAGCGACTTCTCGTTGCCTTCGCTTTGACGGTGATTCTTTCAACGACGGTTTCTCGTGACGTTCAGGCAGACGAGAAATTTGAATCGGAACCCTATCGCGTACTCGTCTCGGTCGCGTTCGACAACGATGCCGGCCTCTCGCGCGATTATCGTCTGGCGACATTGCAAGACCTGACCGATGTGATTGATCGCAGTTACGGTTCGATGTGGCAAGTGGACGTCGTCGAGAATGGATGGCTGTTCCCGGCATCAGATGTTGGGCTGCAGCGCGTGACGCTCGAACACTTCAAGTCACAGGTCATTACCGCGCAATACGACAAAGCGTTTCTTCTGACCATCGAAATGGCCGGATCGCGACTGAGTGTTTCCGGCCGCCAGTGGGATGCGGCGACGCGATCCGTTGGTCCGATTGGTTCGGCAGAAACGTTCGATCGCCGCGATCTGGCAGCGACGGCGGCCGATGTGATCGACCGAATGTTTCAACCGGTGCTAACGGTCGAACGCGTCGAGGGCAACAAAGTCACTCTCCGTATGCAGGCCGGCCGGCATTCTCCCGCCGACCCCAAGGCGGCCCAGGTTCAACCCGGCGATGTGATCCAGCCGTTCTTCCGTTATCTCGACGACAAACTGGCCGTACGCAGAATCCAGACTCTGCCCTGGACCTATCTCATTGCCGATTCGATCGATGGCGGCCGCGTGAAATGTTCGCTCGTCTCCGGGCTGCGCTCACCGCTCAGCAGCAGTCGGCGGCGGTCGGTCGACGTGATCGCGCTGCGTGTCCGCCCGCATTTTGATTCGACCCGGTTGAAACTCGTTCCACAAGGAATTCCCTCGAAACCCTTAATCGGTTATTCGGTCGAAGCCGTCGAAAAACGAAACGCCAACGACAAACCCAAGGGCGATCCGTTGAAACAGGTGACCGACCGCCGCGGTGCCGTTGACATCCCGACGATGACCGACGGCCCACTGCTGTGGTTGTACATCCGCAGCGGCGAGTCGCTGTTGTCGCGCGTTCCCTTCGTGCCGGGCATTGTGCAAACCGAAACGATCCAACTGCCCGACGACTCGATTCGCCTGGCAGTGGAAGGCAACACCGATTTACTAATGATTCGACTGGTTGACACGGTCGCCCGACGCGCGGTACTCATTGCCCGCGCACGCATTCTGGCCCGCGAAGGCGATTGGAAACACGTCGATGAGCAAGTCGCCAAGATCGAAAAACTGCCAGTCATCAAAGAATTTGAAAGCGAACTGACTCTCATCCGCGTCCCCGCGTTGGAAGCGGCCGTGCGCGACAAGAATCGATTTGCCGAAGCCAACGTCAACCACATCTGCACCCGCGTCTCCGGCCTCATCAAACGCTACCTCGACCAAGCCCCGGTCCGTACGCTGAAGACGGACATCGCCGAGTTGCGGAAGCTCGACAAAGAGGACAAGCGATTGCTGAAGGAGGAGTGAAAAGTCTTCGCCGCCTCCATACAAAAGGCGCGTCGCCGCGACTACAATGGACCGATGCGAGTGCCAGCCGGCGACCTTACCCCTTTTCTTCAGCTATTCCCAACGTCATTGATCGACCACTGCGGAGCGTGAGATGCTGCAATTACAACAGAAAGTCAGTCGCGAGAATCTCAAGGATGGTGAGGTTCTGTGCGATCATTGTCCGGCGAAGTGTTGCCGTTATTTTGCGTTGCCCATCGACACGCCCGATACTTGGGAAGAATACGATTTCATTCGCTGGTACATGATTCACGGTCGCGTCTCGGTGTTTGTGGAAGACGGCACGTGGTACATGGTGGTGCATGCCGACTGCAAGCATTTGGGCGAGGACAATCGCTGCGGGATTTACGAGACCCGCCCGCAGATTTGCCGCGACTATTCGACCAAGGATTGCGAATACGACGACGACGAATGCTACGAAAAGCTGTTCGAGACGCCCGAACAGTTGTGGGAATACGCCGAAGCGGTGATGCCGCCCAAACCGCGGGGACTGCGGAAGAACGGGCAACTGCAATTGCCGGTGCTGGCCGGCGTGGAGTGAGCCGCAAAACCGCAAGCGGTGACGCTGAGGTTTTGACCGTTTGAGATTGGTATTTGCGGTGTGGGGGGGATTGCTACAATCCGTCTCGCCCGCTTGAAATGCCATCACATTCGGGGAGTCCTCACGTTGAAGATCCGCAGCCGACTGCTGAACAAGCTCGCCATCTGGATTGGTGTGCGAGTGTTTCGGCTGCTGTTCTGGACCTGCCGCAAGGAAATGCTCGGCGACGTCCCCGACATCAGCGCCTACGAGTCGACCGGTGATAAGCGGTACTTGTACTGCAGCTGGCACGACCAGATTCTGATGATACTGTTCAGCGGACGAGCACAGAAGCTGTCCGGGTTGGTCAGCCGGCATCAGGATGGCGGGTATGTGGCCGACACCATGCAGGCTTGCGGCATTCAACCCGTGCGTGGATCGACCAAGCATGGCGGCTCGAAAGCAATGCGGGAATTGATTGCCGCGACCGCCGACCTGCACGTCGGGATCACGCCCGATGGTCCGCGCGGGCCGCGACACGTCCCCAAGACCGGCATCGTTTTTCTCGCCTCGCATTCCGGACGGGGAATAATTCCAGTGGTCTACTCATGTCGCAGTTGCTGGAAGATCCAGGGCAACTGGACCGACATGATGATTCCCAAACCGTTCACAACAATCTACGCGCGAGGCGGTCCGCCGATCTTCGTTCCGCCAAATCTGAAGCGCGAAGAACTGGACCGTTACACCGCCCGGTTGCAGGCGGAGTTGGATCGGCTGGAGATCGATGCCGATTGTCGCGCTCGCGGGGAAACTCCGCCGCCGATTGAGATGAAGGCGGCGGCGTGATGAATTTCGGTCCCACGGGGCGCGGCCCGTGGGCTTTGAGGGTGACTCAATTGGTCGCTTCTTGAAAGTGCCGGAGAAGTTCGTTGCCGTGCTGTCCGTCACAACATTCTGGAGTTTTCTGCGCGAGTTCTCGCCAATTTCCCGTGCGGAAATCTGAGATACGACTCGATTTCCGGCAAGTTTCCGCTGTGAAGCCATGAGCGGCGGATGTGATGATGGAAGCATGACTTCCACAACCCGCACTCAGAACAAATACGACCATCGCCTGCGTGAGCTTGTCCGATCGACGGGCGACATCGATCACGCAATCCAATTGGGAGTCCCGCGATCAACAGCGCGAGGTTGGCTGACGTCGACTGGTTCCGATGTCGTCACGCTTGATGTAGTCGGCATGGACACGCTCCGTCTGCAACAGGAAGTTCTCAGACAGCAAAGACGTGGCGATCGTCTCGCTGCGTTACTGCGGGTCGTCATCGTTGTGTTGAAGCTGTCTGGCATCTCGCTTTCCAACATCCGAATTCCCGAGGGAACCGCGAAGATACTGCTGCTGCGAGCCATCGAGCGTTCGTGTCGCATCCTCCCGTTACGAGTCGTATTGTGCGTCGTCCGTTTGTCGCACTCCAGATATCATTTGTGGAGGCAGGAGGAAGAGTGCGATCTCGACGATATGCCGTCTTGTCCGCGACGTTCGTCGCAACAACTCAAACTGACGGAAGTCAGCACGATCAAGGAGATGGTGACGTCCGAAGAATACCGTCACGTCCCCACGGGAACGCTGGCGCTACTTGCTCAACGGCTTGGAAA
>CAUZOL010000026.1:0-38198 GCA_963581435.1 Planctomycetota bacterium | reverse complement strand
GAACAGCGACCGAAAAGATTGAAATTCTAGACCTCACCGACTCCGCCACACAACGGCTTTCCGGACAGGCTCCTAGGCCGACACGTCACCTGCAATTACTCGATGGGGTCAAAAGGCACTTCTATAGAACAAGACGGAACGAGGAATCTGGGCATGCGAATCCCTGAAAGCATCGACGTTCGGAAGTTGGCAGTGGCCATTCCGTTTTTGGTTGTTGCTCTGCCCGTCGCGATCCTTATCTGGCAGGATGACCGATTCTGGCCCGATCGCGACAAATTGAAGCAACTGGAAGACGCCGGAGCAATGATCGCCCGCCGAGAAAATGGCGTGGCATTCAGTGCCGATTTTTCCATTCCCGAATTCGAGAATCAACACCTGAAGTTCCTCCGCGAAATGCCCGATCTGTCAATCTTGCGGCTGGCGGACAGCCAGATTACTGCGGCGGCTATGGCGGACGTTGGAGCTTTGTCGAAACTCACAGTACTCGACCTCAGTGGCACGCAGCCGCTCGGCGAGGAATTATCGAACCTGCAACGCCTGTCGCGTCTCAATGACCTATCCCTTTCCCGGAGAAAAATTTCCAGAACGGAGCTGCAACACGTGGGCCAGGTGGTTCAGTTGCAGGTGTTGAATGTCAGCGATACCGACATCGATGATGAGGGTCTGGCAATGCTGTCAGAACTTGATGCACTCACACATCTGACTCTGGTGAACTGTCGCAATATTACCGATGCCGGCCTGCAACATCTTCGAGGTTGTGGCAGCCTTATCAACCTGAACCTGTCAGGTTGCCGTGGGGTGACGGACATGGGGATAGAGCACCTTGAGGAAATGGTAAAACTCAAGGTGTTGCACCTCGATGGCACGAGTTTCACGCCCTCCGGACTGCGGAGAATTGAGAAGGAGTTCCCAACGACTGAATTGTACGCAGATCCCAGCACGTTATCCTGGTTTCGCTTTGTCGACGAGTGGAGCGCCACGGGACGTTGGGATGACGATTACAACCTTGTGTCCTTGAGTTTTAATGACACTGTCGTTCCGGATTCCGTATTCGAAGAATTGAAGAACCGGGCGGAATCCCGCAGTATCCAGTGGTTGTCACTCAATGAAGTGGAGATTACCGAACGAGGAATCAAGCATGTTGCCGACCTGAAGGAACTCGAAATACTGAATCTGGGCGGAACGCCACTAACTGCCGCCGGACTGGCGCACCTTTCGACGCTGCCGAACTTGAAACGGCTTCACTTGTGGGGTACGCAACTCACGGAGCAGGATCTGGTTCATCTGCAAGGGATGACCAACCTCGAAAGCCTCTCCATCGGAACCCCGCTCACAGACGCCGGGCTGATCCACTTAAGAGGTCTCACAAATCTTACTTCCCTGGATCTGGGCGGTACCCAGATCGACGGTTCCGGGCTGGTGCATTTGAGCGGTATGGCCAAACTTGAGTTGCTGGATCTTCGTCAAACCCAACTGACAGATGCCGGACTGGTTCACGTGGCAACCTTACAGAAGTTGCAGCATTTGTATGTTTGGAAAACCAAAGTGACGGGTGATGGAGTGCAGCGGTTGAAGAAATCTCTGCCGGAATTGAAGGTGATGGGACCGTAAGCATCTTCGCGTGAAAGGCAGACGAACGAACTGTACGGCGTTTCGGCACGGTATGAAAAATTCCTCGTCTCGCTGTTGTGGTACGCTGCTGCGAAATTCACGGGCGATCGGCTTGCAGAAATTGACGCGCGGGGCGACTATAGGGGGTCATGACAACAATCCCGGTTGACGATTCCGTGGCTTGTGGCTGAAACCTGACCTTGAATTGTATTCACCCTTCCTCACACTGCCCGCAGCTGACGGAGTTTCCCGTATGTCGACACCGGCTGTCGATTTGACCCGCCGAACGGAGTCACCCGGACCGCGATTCACTCCCGCAGAAGTCGAGCAGTTCCAGCGCGACGGCTACGTAATCGTCCGCGCGCTGGCCGATGCGGAATTGTGCCGTCAAATGCTCGACGCGACGCATGAAGGAGTACTCAAAGAGGTTGAGCCGCTGGAATACGAGGCAGACCTGCATTATCCCGGCTCGCCAACTTCGCGCGAATCCGACGGAGGCCGCACCATTCGACGGCTCAAACAGGCACACTCAAGGCATTTCGCATTCACCGATTGGGTCCAACGTCCCGGACTCACCTGCCGATTACAGCAGTTGTTAGGCACGCCGATTATCGCGCCGTTGGCCCATCACAACTGCATTATGACGAAACAACCGCACTTCAGCAGCGATACCGGTTGGCATCAGGACATTCGCTACTGGTCGTATGCGCGACCGGAATTGATTAGCGTGTGGACGGCGTTGACACCGGAACGGCCGGAAAATGGTTGCCTGAAACTGATTCCCGGATCGCACACCATCGTCTTCGACCACACACGGCTCGATGAAGACTTGTTTTTGCGAACTGATGTTCCGGAAAACCAGACGCTGATCGAAAACGCCATTTCCGCCGAACTCGATCCCGGCGACGTGCTGTTTTTTCATTGCCGAACTCTGCATGCAGCCGATCGAAACCGGAGCGACGCGACGAAAGTTTCCGTCGTGTTCACATTTCGACCGGGCGACAACCCGCCGACGGCCGGCACGCGGTCGGCATCGTTGCCGGAGCTGCTAATACCTGCCGAGTGAATTGAACCCACGTCCATTTTGTCAATGGAGATTCTGTAAAGATGACGGATGAGAGCTCGCTGTACGAACGACTGGGCGGCGTCTATGCAATCGCGACAGTTGTCGACGACTTCATCGATCGCGTGATGGCCGATGCCCGGCTCAACGCCAACGCGAAAGTTGATGAAGCGCACCACAAAGTCGCCCCGGCGGGGTTTAAGTATCTGGTGACCGAACAGGTCTGTGAAGCGACCGGCGGACCGCAGCGATACACGGGAAAGACAATGGCCGATTCACACGGCGAGTTGGATATTACCGAAAGCGAATGGCAGGCGTTCCTCGACGACTTCAAGCAAACGTTAGAAAAATTCAGCGTCCCCGAGCAGGAGCAATCGGAGTTGTTCGCGATTGTGAAAAGCACAAAAGGCGATATCGTGAAGAGTTCGTAAAAAATGAAAAACCACGGAGACACTGAGGCACGGAGAAGTAAAGCGGCTGAAGCAACCAGGTTCTACTCTTGACGCAAAGACGCGATGACGCAGAGCCAACGCAAAGAGGTTTCGCTTCACCCGCACCCCACCAGACAGTATTGTACTTAAAACAAGATGATTCTCTGCGAGTCTTTGCACCTTCGTGTTATTGCGTCAAAAGAAAAAAGCCTCCGATGATTGAAATGATCTCCGTGTCTCCGTGTCTCCGTGGTTTATCCGCAATTACAGTTTGAGAAACAGTTTCGAGTCCCGACGAATTATGTCATTCGATCTGATCAATCCGGCATATCTGGCCATCGGCGCTGTGGGTCTTGCGCTGCCGGTGTTGGCGCATTTGCTCAGCAAGAAGAAGTATGACGTCATCGACTGGGGTGCGATGCAGTTTCTGGAATTGGGCCGAAATGCACGACGAAAGATTCGGCTCGAACAGTTGCTGCTGATGCTGCTGCGCATGGCGTTGATCGCACTGATCGCGCTGGCCTTGGCTCGCCCTTGGGTTTCCGGCGGAATGTTTACCAATCTGGTCTCCACACAAAGTCGCGACGTCGTGTTTGTCATCGATGGTTCCTACAGCATGGGTTGGGAAGGCAAAGCGACAACTCCACATGCGGCGGCTCAGCAGTGGATTCGCGAGTTTCTGGAAGAACTCAACCCCGGTGACACGGTTTCGCTGCTCGATGCCCGGGATCTCGTGCGGCCGGTGATCGAGTCGCCGACACAGGACTTCCGCTTCGTCCGCGAACAGCTCGATGCGCTGCCGCCGCCATCGGGTTCGTCGAATCTGGCGGAAGCGACGGCACAGGCTGTCAGTATGCTCAGTCGAACCAGCAACCTGGCGCGTGACGTGATTGTGCTGACCGACGGACAGGCACGCGGCTGGTCGCCGGCAGACGAAAACCGCTGGGCGCGGTTCGACGACTTGTTGGAACAACCTGCGGTTCGTCCCAACGTGTGGGTTATCGACGTGGCCAGGCACGATTCGCCGGAGTTGCCGAACTTTGCCGTTGGCCACCTGGAGCTATCGCGCGACCTGACCGTCCCCGACTCACCGGTACGCATCAAGAGTAAGGTGATGTATTCCGGGGGCAAAGAGGCGGTCAACCGGAAGGTCTTTCTGGAAATCGATGGGCAGCGGCTTGCCGAAAAAACACTCAACATCAAACTGCAGCCTGCGGGTGAAGCGAGCGTCGAATTTGAATACCGTCCGAAATCGACCGGCTCGCAACTATTGAGCATCGTACTCGCCGACGACAATCTACCGGGCGATAATCGGGCCGACGCCGCGTTGTCGGTCGTCCCTGCACTCCCGGTGCTGTTGATTGACGGCGACCCCAACCCGGAATTGTTCCGCCGTGAAACTTTCTTTGCCAAAGCCGCCTTGAGCGCCACATCGAACGAGGCGCCGTGGGTGAGAGCCGATGTGCAAGACCAGGCAGAGTTTGACACAACGACGCTCGATAACTACGAAGTCGTCGTGCTAGCCAACGTATCGGAATTGACCAACGCGCAGGCGACCGCGGTCAAACAATTCGTTCAGCGGGGTGGCGGATTGATTGTGGCTTTGGGCGACAAGGTGAATGCCGACAGCTACAACCGGCTGCTCTACGGAGACGGAAACAGTCTGTTGCCGGCCCAACTGGAATCGATCGACCGCGACAAGACCGCAGAGGATAATGCGGACGGCGAACGGACGGGAACACGCGTTAGCCCGGCCAGTCTCGAGTTGCCCTGGATGCGATCATTCGATGTGGAGAGTGGCGTTGACTTTTTGAATACGCGTTTCGAGAGTTGGTGGGTCGTGAAACCATCTGACGGCAAACCGGATGAAAATGTCGCTGATCCGCCGGACGTGGCAGCAGATGACGCGACTGCGGCGGACAATGCCGATTCGGAAACGCAGCCAGTTGATGTCTCAATGCCGTTGGTCCCTGCGTATTTAACGAGTGGCGCACCGCTTCTCGTGACACGCAATTATGGACGCGGGGCGGTCATCCTGATGACTTCATCGATCGATCGCGACTGGGGAACACTTCCCACGCAGAGGGACTTCGTCCCGTTCTTACACGAACTCGTATTCTTTTTGGCCGCTCAAAAATCGTCGCGAAATGTCGAAGTCGGCATGCCGTTGATTCTGCCGGTCGCTGCTGATTTCTCCTATCGACAGCACCAATTCGTCGGCCCGGGCGAGACAGAGTTCGCAGCAGAGCAGGCCGGCGACGAGTTGCGACCGCTGGTTCGCCTCTCAGACACGCGGCTGCCGGGTACCTACGAGATGCGCCGCAAGGGAGGTGCGGCTGCAGAGAAGGGGAACGAACGTCGGCAGGAGAGCTTCGTTGTCAATTTCGACCGCGGCGAATCTGACCTCGCACCGCTCGAACGGGGCGACAAGATCGTTTTGTCTAAAGGCAAACCACCGGAACAGCGAATGTCGTTCGTCAAGACGCAGCAGGAATTGAAAGAGCAGATGTTTTCTGACAATTCCAGCATGGAATTCTGGAAGTTTCTGATGTTCATTTTCCTCGGGATTCTCGTGTTTGAACTGGTGATGACCCGCAGATTGGTCAAAGGTGGTCACTCTGAAATTGAAATGCCGATTGAGGGCGCCGCCGCAGAGGAAGGGACAACGACCGCGCGGCCGCAGCCGGTCGCATGAACGCCGCTGTTTGAATTAGCATCGTGTGAAAGCCTATTGTCGTAGTGGTGGCTTCCAGCCGCCAAGTTGCATCAATTTGTGCGGCGGCTGGAAACCACCACTACGGGACATCCGACATTTTTTTATCGCTCGGTCCTTAGCAACAATGCCTACAAGTCAATTTCTCTGGCAGGGCCTGGAATGGTCGTGGTCGCTGGCCTTCTGGCTGGTGGCAATCGCGACCGCTGTGGGGCTGATCATCCTGCTGATGCAATACGAGCGGCGACTAATCCCCAAGCGGGTTGGTAACACGCTGCTCGTACTCCGGTTGGTTGTGTTGACTGTCCTCTTGCTGACCCTGCTGCAACCGATCGTCGCCCGCAGAATCGATCACGAACACACCGGCCGCGTGTTGGTTGCCGTCGATCTTTCCGAAAGCATGGAAACGGCCGACGGACATGCCGGCAAGGGAGAAAAACTGCGTTGGGCACGCGCGATGGGAATGATTGGCAACGCGGCAACCAACGATCGCATCGATCGATGGATCAAGGCGTTTGACGAGGGACGCGTGCCGAAGTGGGTCGATGAAAATGAAGCCGCCGATCCAGCCCTTGCCAGGACGCGAAGGGAAAACCTCGAAGGGATCTTCTCGCAGATCGATCAGTTGCCCAGGAAGGAAATCGCCCGGCGATTACTCACCGGCACGTCGTCGCCGTTGCTGCCACAACTGGAAGAAGTTGCGAATGTTGAACTGATTGTCTTTGCTGGAAATGCAAACTCATCCGACAAGGAGACTCTCGAAACAACGGTCAAACTTCCGCCGGTCACTCTGTTAACCGGCGTTTCCGACTTATCGCAAGCGATGTCAACGCGCGCGGCCGACAGTTCGTCGTCGCCCGTTGTTGGCATGGTGCTATTGACCGACGGTCGCGATAACAGCGACCGCGATGCGGTCGTCGAGGCAGCGCGGTTGGGGCAGAATTCGACACCTGTCTTCCCGGTCATTTTCGGTTCAAAATATCGCCCGAAGGATCTCGCGATTGCGAATCTCGATTACGTCCCCACCACTTTCAAAGATGACAAATCGCTACTCACGGCCACGTTGAATACCGCGGGATACGAAGGCGAGGAAATCGAAGTCATCCTGGAGCAGGAAGGCGAAGAGCCCGTAACGAAGATGGTCACGCCCGACTCGACCATCGCTTCTGTCGAGTTCGATTTAAAAACGGTCAATGTCGGCCGTCACAAGTACACACTTCGCATGGACCCGCGGCCCGGTGAAACGCGCGACGACAATAACTCAAAAACGTTTGCCGCCACGGTGACCGACGACACCGTTCGTGTGTTGGTGCTCGAAGGGGCAGCGCGTTGGGAGTTTCGCTTCATCAACAATGCGCTGGAACGCGATCCGCGCGTCGATGTGAAGGGCGTCGTGTATCGGCAGCCGTATTTGGGAATTCTTCAAGACACGTTTTTTCCGCGAACGCTCAAACTTCCGGACGCTGCCGACGATCTTGCCGAATCTCCATTTGCCGAACCGGACCTGGTCATTCTGGGAGATGTGGCCCCCGGCGACATTCCTGAGGTTGGCTGGCAAATGCTGGAGAAGTTTGTAGACGAATCGGGGGGAACGCTGGTGTTTCTTGCTGGCAAACAGCATTTCCCGCTTGCTTATCAATCGGAAATTGTCGAGCGGCTACTGCCGATGACTGAACTGCGGCCGATCAACCTCGACGGCGCAACGGCCAAGGCTCCACCGTCGGAACGCGGATTTCACCTCAAGTTGACGGCGGAGGGCGAGGACATGGACGTCATGCAGTTCGACCCCGATTCAAAAGAGAACCGAGACATTTGGGCCGGACTCGCTGGCCACACCTGGGGACTGCTGGGCGAAGCCAAACCGGGTGCGAACGTGTTTGCCTATGCAATTCAGCCGGGAGAAGAAGACAATCTGGAGAACGAGCGAAAAAACGCAGTCATCGTGCGGCAACACTTTGGGGCCGGGCAGGTTGTGTGGATCGGCATCGACAGCACGTGGCGATGGCGGCATCGGGTGGGCGATAAGTATCACCACCGCTTCTGGGGACAGCTCGCCCGTTGGTCGGCGGAGAACAAGGCGTCCGCCGGCAACGAGTTCGTCCGTTTTGGACCCGACCGCAGCGATGTCGAAGTGGGTGACGACGCCGTCATTCGCGCACAATGGACTCAGGCGTTCTTAAGAAAGAACCCCAACATTAAGGCGCGTGCGATTATTCACCGGGCCGTCGATGCCGAAAGTGAACCGCCCTTCGCCGAAATTCAATTAGACGCAATCGACACCCGCCCGTTGATTCACGAAGCCCGTGCCGTTGCTTTACCGCCCGGCGAATACCGCGTCACACTCGTTGTTGAAAACGCCGATGTCGGCTCCGAAGAAATCACGGCCGTGCTTTACGTCAACGAAAAGTCAACTCCCGAGCTAAGCGACCTGAGCGCGAACCGTGAACTGTTGGCACAAGTGGCCGACGTCTCCGGCGGCCGCCTGTTTTATCCCGACGAAGTCGGCGGAATTGCCGAATTGTTCCGCGACCCGAATTTCACTTCCGAGGAACGCACCGAGACCCGCTTGTGGGACCATTGGCTGGTCATTCTGATCTTCTTCGCCCTGCTGACAAGCGAATGGGTTGTCCGGAAGTTAAACGGCCTGCCGTGACGGGGTTGCGGGAATCGGTTAACCTGTACGCAATATGGGTTCATTGTCCGCGTATTGGGAGAACAGCATGGCCAAGGCCGACTTTCGCGATCGCTTGCTTGAAGGTCTCGGCGGGAAATGGCCGGAACCGTGTCCGCTGAATGTTCGCCTCCGCGAGACGACAAAGCAGGACGGGTTCACGATTCACTCGATGTACTACGATTCCGAACCGGATGATCCGATTCCGGCGATGCTGCTCGTTCCCGATGGGGTGACAGCGAAAAATCCGGCACCGGCCATTGCAATCTGGCATCAACATGCCGGGCAATGGCATCTGGGGAAATCCGAACCGGCCGGCCTGGCGGGCAACCCGATGCATCACACCGGCGCTGCACTTGCCCGCGAAGGATATGTCGTACTCTGTCCCGATGCCCTCTGCTTTGAGGATCGGCAGGATCCAACAAAGAAACTCAAGGGCGGCAACTACGAACGCTTCGAGTTCCTGCGGTACGTCGTCGCCGGAAAGTGCATGGCGTGGAAGAACATTCTCGATATGAAACGCGCGGTCGATTTCCTCGTCAGTCGGCCTGAAGTTGTTAAGGACAAGATCGGATGCTACGGACATTCGATGGGATCGACACATACGTGGCTAATTGGCCCGTGGGAAGAGCGGCTAAAGTGTCTGGTCGGCAATTGTTGTTTGCCCACATACAAAGCCATCCACCGCAATCACATGCTGCATTGCTTTCCGAATTTCGTTCCGGGCATTTTCGGGCACGGCGACACGCCCGACATCGCCGCGCTGATCGCCCCGCGGGCATTGCATATGAATTTCGGCGAAAACGATGGTGGCAGCCCGATCGATGAAGTTCGCGCAGGCGTGAAGGTCATCGAAAACGCATACGCTTCCATGCACGCGGATAAGAACTTCAGCTACTTCATCGAAGATGACACCGGACATGTCCTCTCGGACGAAATGTGGAAGCGAACGAAAGACGTGTTCGCGAAGCATCTGCACTAAATCGAATTCTGTGTTGGGATACTTAGCTGCGATGCAATGCATTGCAGAAACAGCGAGTCGTTGACTCGCAGCTATTGAAATCGAACATACAGGGAAGGCACCATTGATGGACGCTTTAAGTTGTCTGAAGGAAATGATCGCATTCGAATCGACGAGCGCACTGTCAAACGCGCCGGTGAGCGACTACGTGGAGACAACGCTCAAGTCGCTCGACTTCGCAACCGAACGCGTCGACTTCGACGACGCCGCCGGCGTGCGGAAGGTCAATATTATTGGCAAGAAAGGCAGCGGCGGCGGTGGGCTGGCCTATTTCGGACACACCGACGTTGTTCCCGCCGATCCGTGGCTCTTCGATGACCATGGGCCGTTCACGCCCACGGTCAAGGGCGACCGGCTTTACGGTCGTGGCAGTTGCGACATGAAAGGTTCGATTGCCTGCATGATCGACGCCGCGAGACAAGTCTCGGCAGCTGATTTGAAGCAGCCGATTTACATCACCTGCACGGCCGACGAAGAGGTGGGATACGGCGGCGCGCAACAAGTGGCCGAACGTTCGGAGCTATTCCGCGAGATGGTCGCCGGTGACAGCCACGGCATCATTGGCGAGCCGACCATGCTCGAAGTGGTTTACGCGCACAAAGGAACGTACGGCATCCGCGCGACATCGCACGGCAAGGCGGCGCATTCGAGTACGCGCGAAGGGCTGAACGCGAATTTGGCAATGATTCCGTTCCTTACGGAAATGAAACGAATTCATGACGAAACCGAGGCCGACCCCGCCTGGCAGCACGACGAATTCGATCCGCCCACGATCACCTGGAACATCGGAATCAACGACCACACCAAGGCGGTCAACATTACACCGCCGCAAAGTGTGTGCACGGTTTACTTCCGCCCCATGCCGGGGCAGAAACCCGATGAACTGCTCGACCGCGTCCGGGCTGCAGCAGAAGAACACGGCCTTGAGTTGGAAGTCAAATCGCGTGCGAATCCGCTTTACGTTCAGCCCGATTCTCCCTTCGTGAAGGCAATGCTGGAACTCGCCGACCGTACGACACCGCGCACGGTTGCCTATGGAACCGACGGAACGATGTTTACGGCCTTAAAACAATTGATTGTCTTCGGCCCCGGCGACATCGCACAGGCGCATACCCACGACGAATGGATCGCGTTGGAACAAGTGGAACGCGGCGTCGAAATGTTCGGCCGTGCGATTAAGAAATGGTGCATGTGATTGCCGGTACCATTTGATCGCGCGGAAGCGGGTGAACGATGGATTACATGATCGATGAACCTGCATCACGTTCGATACGAAAGAGATTCGGTCTCGCGGCGGCGATGATTCTGACCGTCGCGGGGTGTCACTTCACTGCCGTTCTTGCGTGCTACTTCGCAGTGGAGTATGAATCTGAGAAGTTCACCTCATTCACGCTACTAAATATGGGTAGCAGTGGAGAGCCTGAGACAAGATCGGAGGCCATATCGTGGCTGGGGGTCCTGGGGCTTGTTGTCTTGACATTTCCGGTGGGTTGGCTGGCCTGCTGCGGATCGCTCGGTAAACCGGAGGTGTTGATCGCAATCATCGCAGCCAACAGCCTGTTTTGGGGGTGCGTGTTTTACCTTCGCTATTACTTCATGAAACACGCGACGTGACGTGGGTGTGACGAGCCGCGAGAGTTGAGAACGGTTGAGAACGTCGGCATAACGGATACACGGTTTCGTCCGTCGGTTTGTCCTACAGCGACTTCAGGTATGCAATCAAATCCGCCAATTCCTCCGCCGTGAGTTTTTCACCGGACAGTTCCTCTGGCTGGTGATGCCGCGTCAGGACTTCTTGCAGGGTGTCGGCGCGGCCGTCGTGTAGGAAGCGGCGGCGGGTGTGCAGGCCGCTGAGCGACGGGGGGTTGAACTCGCGATAGAAATAGCGGTTCGATTCCAGGCCAACGGTGTAGGTGTCGGCCGAGGTCTTTGTCTCGCCCTGATGACAATCCGCGCAGGCGGCTTTCCCTGCGAAAAGACGTTTGCCGCGCGTTGCCTGTTTTGTCAGGCCACCGTCGGGTAGTCGGTGTGGGCTGGGGGGATGTTTCAGGCTGGTCAGATAGGCCATCACGGCTTCGATGTCCTGCTCGGTGACGTTGTTTTGTGTGCTGAGTGTTGTCTGCAGCGATTTCTTCACGCTCGCCGACAGCGATGTTTGCCATCCGTGCCACGTCCAGGGGCCGGTCTTTGTCACGCCGCGCAGCGTCGGTACGAGCTTGTAAGTATCGTAGTTGCCGTCGTTGAGGGTGTCGTACGTTTGCCCGCCGGTGTGTCCTTCGAAGTGACAACTGTGGCAGCTGAACCAACTGTCGAATGAGCGGTTGGCATCGAAGAAGATCGCTTCACCCCGACGGACGAAACTGGTGGGCCGTGGGCCGCCGAGAGAAATCGTACGGACAATTGTCGCGGCGGCGACATCGATTATCTGCAATGAATTCGACAGGTAGTTGGCGACGATGGCCGTCTTTGCGTCGAGAAACCGCACATCCACCGGGCGACCGCCAAGTTTCACGTGCCGCAGGGCCGACTCGTCGGCTAATAATCCGTGCGGCACGAAGTCACCGGGGTCGGCGACCGGCCATTTGAGTGTTTCGTTGTCGATCACCAACAACTCGTGGCTGCCGCCGCAACTGACGACGAGCCATTTTCCGTCGGGGCTGTAGGCCAGCGCATTCGCGTCGCCGGCGGCTTTGCCGCGCGTGTCGAGGCCGAGTTGTTTTTGCTGCCAATATTTGCCGTCGGGCAATGGCAGTTTCGTCAGCCGATTGTCGATCACCCAACCTTTTTCGATGTTGTTCAACGTGACGGGAAACGTGCGGTTGATCGGACTGGCGAACACAACTTGAGAAGAGTCCGGCAGCACAATGGGCCGGCCGAGGTTGAAGCCTTCATCGAAGATCGACCGCTTGCTGACAAACTTGTAGGTGACTGCGTCGTGGACGTACACGTTGCCGGGCACGTTACAGCAGGTGATGAGCCAACGGCCGTCGTGCGAAACCGCAAGCGAGCGCGGGATACCGCCCACCGGGATTCGATGGATGACCTTTTGAGAATGCAGATCGATCACAGCGACCTGATCGATTCCGGCCAACGCCACGAACGCCCTTGGCGGTGAACTCTTGAGATGCAGGGCGATGCCGCGCGGTTCATCGCCGACGGGGATCGTCTTGACTGTATTGAATCGTCCGTTTGCGAGTTGCAGCAGCGCCACGTTGTCGTCATCACGCAGGCTGATCAACAGACGTTCGTCATCGACCCATACCACATCGGTCGGGCCATTGCCGCAACGATGTTCGTGGACGACACGGCCGTTCTTCAAATCGACAAGCGACACCGATCCGGCCGTGTGATTCGCCGTCGCGGCGTAGCGACCGTTGGGTGCAACGGCAACGCAATACGGACTGCGATCGAGTTCAATCACAGCTGGTTTCTGTGGCTGTGTTTCCGCAGCACGTGGCCGTCCAGAGCGTACCAACAGTCCGCACAGCCCCAATGGCACGAGAGTCGCCAACAGAAAACGACGTTTCATCCAAAGATTCCTTTCGCGATTGAGGCAATATGGTATTCCGCGAATCCGTCGTTGGCTACTGTGATTCTTTGATATCTGGTTTCGATCAGTTTACAATCGAGCGTGTTCTCCAAACCAAATTCCCTCAACATCGCACCAACGGAGGCCGGCAGCATGTTAGCAGCTCACAAGTCGAACTGGATCGCCGTGGCATTCGTCGCTGGTTTTGCCGTTTGTAGTATGACAGATGCGGCGCAGGCCGACCAGCAGTTGGTGTGGGTTGCGAGTGCCTATGGCGACGATGTCCATGTGATTGATGTCGCCACACAGGAAGTTGTGAAACGGCTGGTCGTCGGCGACGAGCCGCACGGAATTGCTGCGGCGAAGGATGCCAGTGTTGTTTACATCGCGTTGGAGAAGTTCAAACACCCAACCGGCGAATTGTTGTGGGTGAATCCACGGACGTACGAAATCACGCATCGCTTGGAAGTTGGGCCGAAGCCGAACGAGATTGAATGCACACCCGACGGCAAATGGATCTATATTCCCTGCAACGACGGCAAATACTGGGTGGTTGATGGAGAAACCAAAAAGGTCGTGAAGAAAATCGTCACCGGTGGACGGCCGCATAACGCGACGATTTCGGCCGATGGCAAACGGATGTATCTTTCACCGATGGGTTCGCCCAAACGCGTGTTTATTGTCGATGTTGAGAAAGACCACAAAGTCATCGGCGAGATCCCCTTCGGAAACTCCGTGCGACCGCCGGCGATTTCCAGCGACGAAAAGCGATTCTTTCAGCACATCGATGGACTGCTCGGCTTTCAGGTGGCCGATATTCCACAGCGCGAAGTGGTTGCCACGGTTCGGCATGAGATTGCCCCCGAGTTTCAAAAGAAGGGAAGCCGTTGCCACGGATTGGCGGTGCGGCCCGATCAGAAGGAAATTTGGAGTTGCAACGTCGAGCATCACACGGTCCACATTCACGACATCACAAAGCCCGATTATCCGCAGACGACCGTGCTGACGATGCTCGACCGGGTGTACTGGATGTGTTTCACGCCCGACAGCAAATTCGCCTACATCAGTGTCCGCGGCGCGAATAAGGTCTGCGTCGTCGATTGTGCGACGAAAAAGATCGTGAAGCACATCAGCGTGGGCGACACGCCGAAGCGAAGCCAGGTGATCGTGCTGCCGAAGTAATGTTCCTTCGATTCTTGCTCTCGCATACACCTGTGTTCCGAACGTGACGGCGGTAGCGAAGGGACCGATCCCGCGCTCTGTACCGGTTCGTAATGTGACGTTTCGTGCTTTTGCTTTGGGGGGAAATGCATCCTTGGTCGGAAATGCGCGCAGGTGACAAACGCAATTTGACGTCATTGCGAGCGTGTTCTAGTTTTCAGCGTGGATTGTTCCGGCCCTACCGACCGGAGCCGATTGATTCGGCGTCTGGCAAGTCCGTTTCCCAACGGAAGAGTTTCCCAATGAGCGATGTCGATTCCAAAGTAAGCCCGGGCGAATTCCTGGCACAGTTGAAGGGAAGTCAGCCAGCTGCTGTCATCGATACGGATTTACCGGATTCGATGGACGATCTGGATCTGGATTTCTCGCATCTGGATGATTTCCCCGACGACCTTTCCGAGCAGTCGTCAACCGATAGTGAGTTCTCACTGGTGGCCGAAATCGAAGCCTCCGAGCGACCGGAACGCGATAGTGCTTGTGAGCCGACTCCCCGGCTCACGCGGACACCGGATGCCGTCAAAGGAAATGCCCAACTGAACGACCTGTTCGATCGGGTCCACAACCTGCTCGGTCCGTCTCAAGCCTCGGCGCAACAGGAATTTCGGCCAAACGAACCGACAACGCTGGAAGAAACGTGCCTGACGTATGAAGAAGTCGAGCGGTTGATTCTGAAATATCTGTTGTCGAAGGGCTCTGCATTCGGGCGGGCAATCTGCAGCCAGATTTGTCTGCCGTACAACATCGTTGATCCGATTTTGAAGCAGCTGAAGCTGGATCAGATGGTGTCGTTGAATGGGGCAGGGCAGATGGGCGACTACAACTTCGGGATCACTGATTTCGGCCGCGAACGAGCCCGCCGCTACAGCGAGGAATGCACCTATTTTGGTGCGGCACCGGTGTCGCTTAAGGATTATTTGGCGGCGATGTCGGCACAAAGTGTTGCCAAACAGCATGCGACCGAATCCAACTTGCGCGAAGCATTTTCGGATTTGATTATCAACGAACAAATGCTCGATCGACTCGGGCCGGCAATCAATTCCGGGCGTGGCATGTTTCTGTTCGGCGAGCCGGGTAATGGAAAAACCAGCATTGCCGAGCGCGTGACCAAGGCGTTTGGTTCTTCGATTTGGATTCCGCGTGCGTTGGGTATCGATGGCGACATTATTCGCTTATTCGATCCCGGTGTGCATGAGGAGCTGCACGAGAACGACGGCGATGGTCTGTTCGACCTTTCGGGAATCGATCAGCGGTGGGTGAAAATTGTGCGGCCGACAGTAATTGCCGGCGGCGAACTGACGATGAGCGAACTTGAGGTCGTGCAGAACTTGCAGACGAAAATCTGCGAAGCGCCGCTGCAACTCAAAAGCAATTGCGGCACGCTTGTCATCGACGACTTCGGCCGTCAGACGATGCCGGTCGATGTTCTGCTGAACCGCTGGATTGTGCCGTTGGAAAAGCGGTACGACTTTCTCAATTTACCATCGGGAAAGAAAATTCAAGTGCCGTTCGACCAGTTGATCATCTTTTCGACGAATCTCGAACCGCGCGATCTGGTCGATGGTGCCTTTCTTCGCCGAATACCGTATAAGATTGAAGTCTGTGATCCGTCAGAAGCGGAATTTCGCCAGCTGATCGATATCATGGCGCCGCTGAGTGGTTTTGAAAGTGATGCGACGGCGATCGAATATCTCATCGAGACGCATTATCGTGCTGCCAATCGACCATTTCGAGCGTGTCAACCACGCGACTTGCTGGCTCAAGTGAAGAATTATTGCGTTTACAAAGAGATACCGAAGAAGATGTCTCCCGAGGCATTTGATTTTGCCGCCGAGATATATTTCTCGGTCATGTGATTCGGTTCTAGTAAAAAGGCAAAAGGAAAAAGTGAAGAAAAGAGCTTCGGCTCCGTTTGGTAGCCACTTTTCCCTTTTTACTTTTTATCTTTGCCTTGGAAGGTCGATCGTTGAAGTCCCACCCGCTTCGGCTGCTTCGCAGTTTCGGGCGCAGCCGCGAAATAGTCACGGTGCTGATTCAGCACGGATTCGGCGATCTCGTCGATCGGATGGGACTGCGGAAGTACCTGCAGTGGGGGCGGCGGCTATTCTCTCGCAAACGGCGGATTCGCAGAGAGCCGATTGGTCGCGGCGAACGAATTCGGTTGGCGCTTGAGAGTCTCGGCGCGACGTTTATCAAGTTCGGCCAGGTCGCCAGCACACGGCCCGACCTGGTTCCAGCCGACGTCATTGTCGAACTGGAAAAGTTGCAGGAAAGTGTGCCGCCGTTTCCTTCGGAGAAGGCTGTCGCGCTGCTGACGCAGGAACTGGGTGCTCCTCCGGCGGAATTGTTCGCCGAGTTTGATGTGGAACCATTGGCCGCCGGTTCGCTGGGACAGGTGCATCGGGCAAAGCACCACGACGGGACTCAGCTGGCTGTCAAAATTCGACGGCCCAATGTCGTCCGCGACGTCGAACGCGATCTGTCGTTGATGATGGAATTGGCAATTCTCGTCGAGCGACACATTCCCGAGGCTGAAGTGTTTGACCCGGTTGGACTGGTCACACATTTTTCGCGGACCATTCGCCGCGAAGTGAATTTCTACCGTGAAGGCCGTAGCACCGACGAATTCGCACGGCTGTTCCGAAACGATGCGACGCTGACCGTTCCCAAAATCTTTTGGGATCTCACGACGGAAGGCGTGCTGACAATGGAGTTCATCGAAGCGATTCGCGTCAGTGATGTCGATGCGTTGAAAGAGGCGGAAATATCGACCGAGCAGGTGGCTGCCAACGGCGCGCGCATTTTTATGAAACAGGCATTCGAGCTTGGCTTGTTTCATGGCGACCCGCATCCGGGCAATATCCGCATTCTGAACGATGGTTCGATCTGTCTGCTCGATTACGGCATGGTCGGTACGATTGAGGAAGAACAGCGAGACCAGTTGATCGATTTATTCGCTGCGGTCGCAAGCAAGAATGTCAAACGGGTCGTCCAGTTAATCCAGGTCATTGGGCAGCCGTTCCGAGAAATCGATGCCCCATTGTTGCGAGCCGACGTCCGCGATTTTGTCGAAAACTACTACGGCGTCTCGTTCGAGCGGTTGAGTGTGGGAAACATGCTGTCCGATTTCGTTTCGATTCTCGCTCAACATTCCATTCGATGTCCCGGTGACTTGCTGCTGCTGATTCGCGCGTTGGTCACGCTGGAAGGTGTGGGGGCGGGACTCGACCCGGAATTCAATATGGCGAAACATCTGGCACCATTTATTGAGCAAATGGTCCGCAACCGATATAGCCCAAAGCGTGTGGCCGACCGACTCCTTGAAGAGTCGAAGCTGTTCCTGCAGTTGGCCCACGATGTGCCGTTGAATGTGGGGCGCACGCTCGAGAAATTGAGCCGCGATGAACTAAAAATTCAGCTGGAACACCGCAACGTCGACCACCTGGTCACTGAATTGGATCGGTCAAGCAATCGCGTGGTTATCAGTCTGGTAATGTCTTCGCTGATCATCGCCTCGGCGTTGATCATGCGGCAGGGCGAACACTGGATCTGGTTTAGCTTGCCGATCTATGTCGTCTCGAGCCTGCTGGGGATCTGGCTGATTTACGGCGTCTTTCGCAGCGGGCGGCTTTGAGTGTCTTCGGCTCGTTTTGTCGCAGCTGGCGTAAGTCTTTATTCGTTCCGCGTGGGCCGCAACATCAGCGAGTCGGTTGCTTCGGCGGGCGATTTGCCCTCGAACAGCACGCGGAAGACTTCGGTGGTGATGGGCATTTCGATGCCTTCCTGCTCGGCCAGTTCGTAGACGCTGTGCGTGGTGGTGACTCCCTCGGCGACGGCGTCCATGCTGTCGAGAATCTCCTGGAGCGACTCTCCTTTTCCCAGTCGTTCACCAACCATACGGTTGCGACCGTATGGACTGATGCAGGTGGTGATGAGGTCGCCGATTCCCGCCAACCCGGAAAATGTCAGCGCTTCGGCTCCCATCGCGACGCCGAATCGCGTGATTTCCACGAGTCCTCGCGTCAACAATGCCGACTTGGCATTGTCGCCGAATCCCTGTCCGTCGCAGATACCCGCGGCGATGGCCACAACATTTTTCAACGCACCGGCAAGTTCGACGCCGATGATGTCGGGATTGGTATAGACGCGAAATCGATCGGTGTTGAACATTTGCTGAACGTCGCGAGCGAGCGCCACATCGCCGCTGGCCGCTACCACACTGGCCGGCAAGCGGCGGGCAATCTCCTCGGCATGGCTGGGGCCGCCCAACGCGACAACGGCCCGGTTGCCCAGCACGTCGGCAATGATTTCACTGGGCCGCATAAACGTCTCGTTCTCCAGCCCTTTGATGACGCTGATGACCGGTCGGTCGTCGTTCAAATGGCCGGCAATCTTCTCCAAAGCTGGACGGAGGAATTTTGTAGGAATGGCGGCCACCAGAAAGTCAGCGCCAGAGATGGCCTCGTCGATGTCGGATGAGATCTCGAGTTTGTCCGGCAACTTCACATTGGGCAATAATCGGCGATTCTCACGGTATTCGGCCAAATCACGGGCATGATCGGGGCTGCGTGCCCAAATTGAGACCGTTTGGTCTTCGCGCTCGGCCAGCAAAATCGAGCAAGCCGTTGCCATGGCGCCACTACCGAGAATGCTGATCTTCGTTGTCATTTCCATCCGATCTTAAGACAGAGGTTGCCATCCGGCCAAAACAATGTCCTGGGTTGTCGTGCGATTTACCTGCGAGAAGGCGGCCAGAGTGTCTCAACATCCCCAGCCAAATGCCACAGCCGAGTCAAACGTTGCGTTCTGCACAATTGAAATATCCCACATCACAATCCCAGCCGCTGTTTTCTGAACGGTGGTGCCGCCCACGATGTGTGGGACATGTTCGCCAGTCGAATATTCTTCGCAAAATGACGAAATTATTTGCCTCGTCCGGATTGCGAACTAAGCTTGACGAGTTCACGTCTTGCCAAGGAGCATAGTAATGGAACACGTCGTCGAGCAGAAGCCCACCGTTTTCGCCGACCGCCGCGAGTCCGTCGGTGATGGACCCGGCAATGGAGTCGAGCGACGTCAGTTTTCCGATTCGACAATGGGTGGCAATCCCAATGCGATGGAATTGGCTGAAGCAGTGGACCAGTATAAATTACGACACCGACGACGTTTCATTACGTTTGAGGAATTGTACGACGTAATTGCTGAGCTGGGTTACCACAAATAGTCGATCACATGTTGCCGCATTTTCCGGGATGACTCTGGCTTCGCCATTTGTGCAAGCCGGAGGAAACGGCCCCTACCTGATCGAAATCGGGTCGCGAGGGCCTCATTCTTGGTGCCTGCCGCGATCACAGGAGTTGGCTTGCCTGACATTCCGCTGGCCTGGAATACTCAGATTTGAGTGTTGCAAGCAAATGGTCTTTACACGCCCCGTTCTCTTGCTCGCTTGGAAGCTGCTCTTCAAGCTTCGCGAGCGTTTCGGCTGAAACCCAAAATTCTTTTGCGGTTCAGCCATTCTTCTGCCTATAATCAGGGCCATTCGTTTGGGATTGTCGGCATTCAGCCACGTTGCCGCAGGTTACCGAAAGGAGTCGCGTCGATGACAGCGCACGCTGGTTCGCATCAGGCGGACGGAATTGGAACGGTTGCTGGAGACGTCTGGAGTTTCCTGCAAGAAACGGGGCTGGTGACATTGAGCAAGCTGGCAAGAGAAATTGACGCGCCGCGCGATTTGGTAATGCAGGGGGTTGGCTGGTTGGCGCGCGAAGGGAAGATTGAGTTTCAAGAGGGGCCGCGCAGTAAGTTGGTCTCTCTGGTCTGACCGACATTGGAATTCTCAACTCCGATCCAAGGCGGTTTTTCCAGTTTTTCGGTAAGTCGCGGTCGCCAACGTGCGCCGTGCATATTCCGATTGGGCCGAACTGATGACCGAACTGACTGAAATCGATGTGTTAGTTGAGGAAGCAAGAGATCGTCTCCGCGCCGGCAAGGGGGCCAAGGCAATTGAGTTGTTGCAGCAGATCGTCGAGACCGACGCAGACTGCCTCAAAGCACACGAAACGCTCGCTGCGGCCCACTATCGCGGTAGCGAATTCGAGAAGGCAATCGAACATTTTCAGGTCGTTTTGCGTCTCGATCCCCGCAAGAAACAGGCCGACATCAACATTGGCGCCATCTACAATCGAATGGGCCGATTCAACGATTCGGTCAAAGCACTACGCCGCGGAATTCAGAAGGATCGCAAGTGCGCCGACGGTTTTTACAACCTGGGTTTGGCCTATCGCGGACTGAACCAGTTGAGCATGGCGGTTTCCGCCTATCGCGAGGCAATTCGGCTGGAACCGGAAATGGCCGAGGCGCACCTGAATCTCGCCAATGTTTTCGTTGAAATGGGAAACCACCAACAGGCGATATTGCATTACAAAAAAGCCATCGATTTTCGGCCTGGGTTCGATCGCGCGGAACGCGGTTTGATTCAAGCGGAAATGGCCAGAGAGCGGGCGAAAGATGCCATCAGCCCGTTCGGACGTCTTGTCAGCGAAGAACAGTTGGCCGCTGCAGCCATTGAGAAAGTACCCATCCGGGAGATGTCGGATCAGGAGCGTCTCGACGACAGGCATGCGGTGCGGCAGCTTTCCGTCGATATCACAGCTGACTCCGCGCTGTTGCTCAAATGTCTGCAAAAGGAGTTGGAACCTTCGCTTATGGCGCTGACTCGCGCAGCAGCCCAAGGAGACGATTCCCCGACGCTGCTCGGGAACTGTTTGCCCGATTTTCAATCGGCCCTGCTGAACTACCGTGATCTGAGAACAACCCTGAAACGGAAAATGGATCAGCTGCGGTCGCACGAGACATTTGTTGCGGGTGAGGAGTAGCGTAGGTGTGAGTGGCAGAGTCGATTTTGCGATCTGCGCGGCTTGGAAACCTATCGGGGAATGTTCGATAGCGATTCTGAAATAGCGTCATGAATCCACGTGGCATAATCTGCGCATTCGGTTGGATGACGCCTTTTGCTCAAAATGACCCGCATTGAGCGAATCCCACTTCTTGACCGCGCGTTTGGCCGACGTGTATAGTGGAGTGAGCGGGTTGAACTCGGCCTACCGGCCGGTTCGGTTTGCGCGCGATTGGATTCTCGAGGTATTGCGTTCATCGCTCAGCGAACGGGCCGTTTTGTGAGGGCGGACACGCCATCCGGTTAGTATCAAAGTAGATGAGACAACCTGTTTCGGCAGGGTGTCGTTTTGGAGCCGTTTGCAATGAGAGCTTTTGGAATTCGTTTGGCACTCCTCTCCTTTCTTGTGCTTTCCCTGGCGATGTCGGCGCAGGCTCAGTCGGGCCGGCGCGGGGGATACGCGGGACGCGCAGCTGCGACCATCACTGGTGATGAATTGATTGGCCAGACCAACCTGTGGGTGCTGGAAGTCGATTTCAAGAAGCCAAGGATGATCTCAGTCGAGGTGACCGACCCGAAGACTCGTGAAAAGAAACAGGAATGGATCTGGTACATGGCCTATCGGGCGATCAACCGGACCATCGATCGTCGTGTTGACGCGACCGACACTGATCCACAGAACGACTATGACGTGCAGCCGCGTCGGCCGCTGTTTGTTCCCGCGTTCACCCTGGTCACCTCGAAGGGAGTCAACGGAGCGTCCCAGATTGTGAGCGATACGGTGATTCCCGAAGCGGAACCGCTCATTCGGGCCCGCGAGAAGCGGGAACTCAAGAACTCGGTGACCGTCGTCCGCGAGATCCCGAAACTCACACCTGTCGGTGCTCCTGCCGATGAAATCATTTACGGTGTTGCGATGTGGCGAGGAGTCGATCCCGAAACTGATTTCTTCACAGTTTTCATGGGCGGCTTTTCAAATGGCTATCGCGTTATCAGAGGTCCGGATGATCGACCGCTCATCGAGCGGCGGACAATCATGCAGGAGTTCTGGCGACCCGGTGACAGCTTCGATCAGAAGGAAGTTGAGATCCGGTTGAAGGGGACGCCGAAATGGCTGTACCGACCCGACGTCCCGAAAGCTGTCGCAACGCCAGCTGAACCAAAGCAGCCGTAAACGGCATTGTGGTTTGATCAATAAAAAGAAAGCCCACGGGCAATTGCCCGTGGGCTTTTCTTGTTCAGTTTCCGCCGGACACAGCCGACGGGCTTTTTCACGCATTGCGACTTAGCAGTCGTAGTACAGGTCAAACTCGTAGGGATGCGGACGCAAACGGATCGGATCGATCTCGTTCTCGTTCTTCCAGTCGATGAACGTGGTGATCAAATCCTCGGTGAAGACATCACCCTTGGTGAGGAATTCGCTGTCTTCACGCAGGGCTTCCAAGGCTTCGTCGAGCGATCGCGGCGCCACGTTGGTCTCCGCCAATTCCTCGGGTGTCATGTCGTAAATGTCGCGATCCATCGGATCACCGGGGTCGATCTTATTCTGAATACCGTCGATCATCGCCATCATCAGGGCGGTGAAACTGAGGTATCCGTTGGCGGTTGGATCGGGGCAGCGGAATTCAACCCGTTTGGCCTTCGGATTGGCCGAGTACATCGGAATACGGCAGGAGGCGGAACGGTTTCGTTGGCTCATTGCCAACGTGACGGGAGCCTCGAAACCGGGAACCAGACGGTGGTAACTGTTGACCGTCGGGTTCGACAAGGCGATGAGTGCCCGGCCGTGCTTGATGATTCCGCCAATGGCGTGCAGTCCCAATTCGCTCATGCCGGCATAACCTTCGCCGGCCATCAGTGGCGTACCACCTTTCCAGAACGAAATGTGGGTGTGCATTCCCGAGCCGTTGTCGTTGAAGACCGGCTTGGGCATGAACGTGGCCGTCTTGCCGTGCTTTTTGGCAATGTTCTTGACGATGTACTTGTACCACATGAACTGGTCGGCCATTTTGAGCAGCGGTGCGAATTCCATGTCGATTTCGCACTGACCTGCCGTGGCCACTTCGTGATGATGTGCCTCAATCACGATGCCATTTTTGCGCATTTCCTGCACCATTTCGGTGCGAAGATCCTGCAGGGTGTCGCCAGGGGCAACCGGGAAATATCCACCCTTGTAGCCAACCTTATGGCCAAGGTTTCCGCCCGTTTCGCTGCGGCCGGTGTTCCAGGCAGCTTCCGACGAGTCGATCTCGTACATTGCACCGCGTTCTGTCGATGCGTAGCGAATGTCGTCGAAGACGAAGAATTCTGGTTCCGGGCCGATGTAACAGGTGTCGGCGATGCCGGTCTGTGCGAGGTAGGCCAGGCCCTTCTTGGCGACGTTGCGCGGATCTTTCGGATACGCTTCCTTGGTAATCGGGTCGTAAATGTCGGCAATGATGCTGACCGTGGGCTCGTTAAAGAACGGGTCCATTTTGGTTGTGTCGGCATCGGGAATGGCCAACATGTCCGATTCGTTGATCGCCTGCCAACCACGAATCGACGAGCCGTCGAACCCGAATCCGCCCTCAAACACACCTTCGTCAAGGGTGTCGATGGGGTAGGTGCAGTGCTGCCAGATACCAAACAGGTCGCAGAACTTCATGTCGACCTGAACGGCGTTGTTTTCCTTAGCGAAGTCAAAAAAATCCTTCGGCGTCATCGGTACGTTGCTCCTCGTTAGAAATCAGTGGTGTTTAGAGACATTAACTACAAGCCGCACCGACACACGGTCAACACGCCCGGCCAGCAGGCATTGTTGCTCGAAATTCAGGCATTCGGTCGGAGCGTAAACAACCCAGTTGCCTAATTTCCGCGGGTAAAATTCATTCGATGTGACAACACAGCAGTTGTCGTGCCGACTGATACAGTGACTTCGGAAAGTTTCCAGCCAGTCGGTAAGCTGAAAACTCTTTATCTTCCTTCCGTGGGGCGATTCCCTCTTTCACTGAGATTCGCACCCGGACAGTGTTGAACCGAAGATTGCTCGTGCAGGATAATCATTGATGAGTCGCAAATCCACTTTGCCACCATCGATTTTCATTGATACTCCACAAGAGGCTGCCAAGGAATGAGTCAAGGCATGCAGCGCGTCCTGTTTCTCTGCACGGGTAACTCCTGCCGAAGCCAGATGGCCGAAGGGCTGTTACGCCAGCTGGGGGGTGACCAATACGAGAGCTTGTCGGCCGGTTCCAAGCCATCGGGTTACGTCCATCCGATGGCAGTTGAAGCGATGCGGGAGCTTGGAATCGACATCTCCGCGCAGCTAAGCAAATCGATCGACGACTTCCTGCCACCCGCCGGACAGCAGCCCGATGTTGTTGTCAGCGTCTGTGATTCAGCCGCCCGCGAGTGTCCAACATTCCCCGGTCCGGTGGATCGCATCCCGCTACCATTCGACGACCCGGCAGACGCTGTGGGCAGCGACGAAGAAAAAATGGCCGTCTTCCGGCGGGTGCGGGACGAGATCAAATCGGCGATTGAAGAGCGGTTCTGCGGTGTCTGACCGGCCGCGCGGGTGCCTGTGGCAGAGTCTTTGATGCCACAGTGATCGCTCGTTCTAGGGGGCTGCGATCTGAAGACTCCGCTTCGACTCCAGCCACACCTCGCCGAATCTGAAAAACCACCCAACTCCCGTGGCGCGGTCAATCGGCCACCAACGCCTTCATTTCGCGGACGGCATCCTCCAGTCCGACGAAAACTGCTCGCGCGATGATGCTGTGGCCGATGTTCAGTTCGCTGAGGCCCGGTATCGCGGCAATGCGGGTGACGTTGCGGTAGTTGAGGCCGTGCCCCATGTGCAGTTTCAAATTCAAGTCGAGGGCCAGCCGTCCGGCTTCGTCCAGCGATTCGAATTCGCGATCTCGTTCCTCCGGCGTTTGCGCATCAGCATAACGGCCGGTGTGCAGTTCCACCGCATCGACTTCCAATTCCCGCGATGCTTCGACTTGCAGTGGATTGGGGTCGATGAACAGGCTGACTTCGATGCCGGCGTCTTTCAATTTCGAGACGCATCCTCGAATGTTTTCGCGGTTGCCGATGACGTCGAGTCCTCCTTCGGTCGTCACTTCTTTCCGTTTTTCGGGAACGAGCGAACACTGTTCGGGGTGGACATCCACGGCGATCCCCGTCATTTCCTCGGTGGCGGCCATTTCCAGATTCAGCTTGACTTGCACGGTCTGCTTGAGAATCCGCAGGTCGCGATCGTGAATGTGGCGTCGGTCTTCCCGCAAATGGATGGTGATGCCATCAGCCCCACCCAATTCCGCCTGCACCGCGGCCCAAACCGGGTCCGGCTCGTAAGTCTTGCGTGCTTCACGAATGGTGGCAACGTGGTCGATGTTAACGCCAAGTTCCGGCATGACTGGACCTTTCGTCCAAGAATTTGTGGGAGTGGAATTGTTCCTGTTTTTTCAGCTACGGAATTGAAACCAGAGACATACACCGACTCATGATGGTTCGTTTCGGATTTCCCCACTCCGCTTTCCGCTTTTGACTTCCGCGTTCCTTTACTGCGACAAACGCCTATAATCTCGAAATCGAAGCGTCCTCGCAATCTCCCGGAAGGTGCAATGCCGACAGATCAGATATTCATCGGCGCGATGGTCGCTGGCTTGTGCTCGCTTGGAATGTTCAAGGGCCGCTGGTTTCTGCAGCATACCGGCAAGGGCAAATGGCTTGTCCGAAAGTGCGGAGAACAGACCAGCCTGTGGATGCTGCGAGGCCTGCTCGGCACGGGTGTCCTCTTTGGTATTCTGTTGGCGTGCAATGTGATTCGGCCACTGCAGTGGTGAAATCCACTTTTTCCAGCCCGCTTGCGGTTTCGCAGTCGATGGAAGACTCCGATGCCGCGAAACCGCAAGCGGACTGTCTTCGCAACTGAAATGAAACGGGCGTCACGAACCAACGCCAGCAGATCGTTCTGCGATGAGCGAATCCAGTTCCTGTTTCAGGCGGCCGAGAATCTCGTCGTACGGAAACGCTCCCAGCGGTTCGCCGGCGCGTTTGAGATTCACATAATTCGGTGCACACCACAGACCCAAGTCGGCGTCATCAGTTTCGCCCGGCCCGTTCACGCGGCAACCCATGACGGCGATGGTAATCGCATGGTCTTTTGCATAGGCCGTCATATCGCGAACCTGTCCAGCCAGTTCGACAAACGCTTCGTTCTCCACCCGCGAGCAGCTGGGGCAACTGATGATATTGAGCGTGCTCAAACCGTAATCGACGACCGAACGCACGCGTCCGGCGGCAATGTCGTCGAGAATCTCCCGCCCCGCCGCAATCTCGTCGCCTTTACGGTCGTTCGGCACAGTCAGCGAAACGCGGATGGTGTCGCCAATTCCGCGGCTGATCAACTGCTCGAAGGCAATTCGTGTTTTGATCACACCATCGGGCGGCATGCCGGCTTCGGTCACGCCGAGATGAAGTGGGACGTCGGGACGCTCGTCGGAAAAACGACGATTTGCATCAACAACCTTCTGCGGATCGGAGTCCTTCAGCGAGACGCAATAGCGCACGAAATCGATGGAATCGAGATACTCACAGTGGTCCGACGCACTTTCCAGCATCGGCGCAATTGAGTCGGCCGGGTCATGTTTCTCGACTTTGGCCGGATCGACCGATCCGCAATTGACGCCGACACGGATCGCGCAATCGTTTTCGCGGGCGGTTTCAGCAATGAATTGGACTTTTTCCTGCCACGGCTTGTCGCGTTCGTGGTGATACAAATGGCCGGGGTTGTAGCGCAGCTTGGCAACGTGCGGCGCGACCAACTCTGCCAGTCGATAATTTTCCTGTAGATCGATTGCCAGGTTGATCGTCGTTTGCCCGGCGATTTCGATCAGTGCATCGGCTTCGCGGCGGCTATCGACGGCGATGCGGACAATATCCGCGCCGGCTTCGGCTAAATCGTTCACCTGCTGCACGGTTGCATCGATGTCGTGCGTCTTGGTGGCGGTCATACTCTGCACGGCGATGCTGTTCCCATCGCCAATTGTTACCGATCCAATACGAACGGCCCGTGTCGGATTGCGTGAAAGCTGCATCAGATTCTCCGCAAGGCAGTGTTGGTCGCCGTAAATTGGTCACAGCGGGACATGGCTGCTAGAATGGCGTATTCTAGCGGATCAATCGCGAGTCGCCCACCACGGTTTGTGGTGAATCGACAATAGCTGCGACTCAACCAGTCGCAGCTGGAATTTTGGACAACGAATGCCAGCTATGGATGACGCGGGGGAACCGCAGCGAGGCAACTCCCTTCTCACGGGTAATTTGCGGCGAACATTGTTTCTGCTGGCGCTGCCGGTGCTGGCCGAACAGTTCATGAACTTCTTTGTGGGCTTTGTCGATACGTACCTTTCCGGACACGCGACTGCCGACCCGGATTTCAACCGGCGGGCGACATCGGCCATTGGTGTGGCGGCGTATGTCGGCTGGCTGTCGTCGATGATGTTTGGTCTGGTTGGTGTCGGCACGACGGCACTCGTCTCGCGGTACTGGGGGGCGGGAGACAAGCAGGCAGCGAACCACATCGCCAATCGTTCAATGATGTTGGCGGTTCTGCTGGGAATTACCGCTTGCGCGACATTTTATTTCGCGGCGCCACTTCTGGCCAGAACGGTAGGCATGGAAGGAGAGCGATATCGCATTGCCGTCCGCTATTTGAGAATCGACGCGTTCGGGCACATGTTTCACGCTCTTAGCATGATCGGCGCCGCCGCGCTGCGCGGGTCAGGAAACACACGCTCGCCAATGTTCATATTGGGCACGGTCAGCTTGCTGAATCTGATCGTCTCGCCGCTGTTGGTGTTCGGGGCGGGGCCAATTCCCGCGTTGGGAATCGACGGTATCGTTATCGGGACGGTCATCGCGCGTTGCTGCGGCGGACTGTTAATGCTGACCGTCCTGTCGCGTGGTATCCGTGGTTTGAAATTGTCCTTGTCCGAAATGAAACGGGGCGGCGATGACAGCATTCGACGCATTCTTCGTATCGGCCTGCCAGCATGCGTAGACGGTGCTGTGCTGTGGATGGGGCACATCGTCTTCTTGAAGATCATCAACAGTATTGGCGAGAATGCCTTTGCAGCGCATGTGATTGGTATTCAAGCAGAGGCGATTACGTATCTGCCGGCTATTGCCTTCGGAATCGCGGCTGCAACCATGACGGGGCAGGCGCTGGGAAACCACGATATTCCGCGTGCGCGACGCGCCGGCCATGAAGCCGCGTTGCAATGCAGCCTGCTGGCCGGGCTGATCTCGCTGTTCTTTGTACTCGGCAGCGAACAGATTTATCAGTTCATGCATACCGACCCCAGCGTGTGGAAAACCGGTGTCGCGCCGTTCCGTTTTGCCGGGTTTTTCCAGATACCGCTGGGAATGTCGATCATCTATATGCACTCGCTGCGCGGGGCCGGGGATACGCGATATCCCATGTTGATCAATCTCTGCGGCACCTTTCTGGTTCGCGTTCCGGGTGCCTATCTGTGTGTCGTGGTGTTGGAATGGGGACTGTTCGGTGCCTGGTTCGCAATGTGCGCCGACATTCTGCTGAGAGCAATCTTATTGGCAGTGCGACATCTGCGCGGACGTTGGGTCACAACTAAGGTTTGAGCAAATCGAATGAAAAAACCGGGTTTCTGGCCTCGCTCGTTTCTACCGAAACCTTACCCGAACGACACGCCAAGCGCATCGGCCACAATTTGACAACGTGTCATCGTTTCGGACAACTGCGCCGGTGTGAGTGATTGCGCCCCATCGCTGAGGGCCTCCGATGGATTCGGATGCATTTCCAGCAGCAGACCATCGGCACCGGCGGCGACCGATGCCACCGACATCGGCGCGACCAGCGAGGCAACACCCGTGCCGTGACTCGGGTCAACTACGATGGGTAAATGAGTTCTCTCACGCAGATAAGGAACCGTCGCCAACGGCAGCGTGAAGCGGGTGTGTGATTCGAACGTGCGAATCCCGCGTTCGCACAACACAACCTGGGAATTGCCCTGGTCGAGAATGTACTCGGCGGCCAGCAGAAACTCATCCATTGTGGCCGACGGCCCGCGTTTGAGCAGCACCGGTTTATCGACTTCACCAACCGCCTGCAGCAGATGGTAGTTTTGCATGTTTCGCGCACCGATCTGCAGCACGTCGGCGTAGCTGGCGACCATCTCGACGTGTTCGGGCGTCATCACCTCGGTCACGACGGCCAGTCCCGTCAAATCGCGGGCGGCCGCCAGCAACTTCAGCCCTTCCTCTTTCAATCCCTGGAACGAATAAGGACTGGTGCGCGGTTTGAATGCCCCGCCCCGCAGTCCCTTGGCTCCCGATTCCTTCACCTGCGATGCTGACAGCATCATTTGCTCTTCACTTTCGACCGAACAGGGGCCGGCGATCACGCCGATGTGGCCGCCACCGATCACCAGGTCGAGCGCCCGCACCACGGTTGGTTCGGCTTTGATCTCGCGGCTGGCGATCTTGTACGGTGCGAGAATCGGCACCACTTTTTCGACCGCAGCGCACGCGGCCAGCGTCTCTCGCTCGCCGTTTCGTTTCTCGCCGACGGCGGCAATTACGGTCCGCTCGGTGCCGACGATCACATGTGCTTTGAGTCCCATTGCTTCGATCCTCCGGGTCATGTCATCCACAGTTTTTTGTGTGGCGCCGGGTTTAAGAACGACAATCATGATTTCATCTCAATTCTTGGTTGTTTGAATGTGCGACTATTCGTATTGGATATTTCAGCAGTCAGTTTTGTTTTCGATGGATGAAGTCTGGTGGCTTATAGCCCAGCGAAACTCTTCACAGGCAATGGACTAACCGCAATCATGGCTCTTCGGTAACGGGCAATAAAAAAAGCCCTGAAGTCGTGGAAGACTTCAGGGCCCGGGAAAATCTGATTGAAGAAACGACTCAGTGCGTTCTTTCCAATCCCCGGGCCTCCCCGATAAACGAATAATAAAACCGCCACCAACCCGCAGAACGGATGGGCGAAGTTTTTTCGGCAGTGTGAGTTTGGACGGTTAAGAACAACACGTTTTGATTTCCGGCTTAACTTCAAATTGAAAACGTAGGCAAAAACAACCTCGACGGCCCTCATTCTATCGCAGCGATGCGGGGAAAGTCAACGCCCCTAATTTGTGGCCAACCGCTGCGTTGACCGGAGAGGACCGGATCTCGTCGGGACAATTCTGATATCGGGTTTTCACCGATATCAGAATTGTCGGCGAAATCGACCCGGTCACGTGATATATTCCGTGAGAAGCCCCGCCGACATTCGGAGACAACAAGATTGCGAGCCTGACCACCGTTATGATGGATTCATGTCGTCGGATAATGTCCCCCAGTGTAATAGCGAACTGCACATGGCCGAACCGAGTCCCACCGACTTGATTGCACTGCTGGCGCGGTATGCGGCCGATGGGCTGCTCGAAGCGCCGCAAGTGCTCGCGGCGATAGGGACATTGGCAGGTGAAAGCGAGGAAACCGGCGGCGTTGGCGTCGGCGCGGCGGCGCTGTTGGAAGACCTCAGTCGGCAAAGCGAAGCGGATGCACCGGCCATCGACGCGTTGATCGGCCATGTCAAGCAAATGCGACTCGATGCCGCGCGACGGTTCCATCGGCAACGCAAGCAGGGCCAAGTCGATCCTGTCGAGTTCGAAAAGTTATTGGGCGATCTGCCGCTCGGTGCTCCGTTGGCATGGAGCCAAAAAATCCCATCGATCAAAGTTCTCGAATTGGCAACTTCACTCGCTCGCGACCGATGGTTTATTTCGACACGGCACGACGAAGCACCGGCGCTGTCGGCGGAACTGCAGCAGCAATACGAGCAAGCGGCCGACGCAGCCTGCGCCGTCCTCGGGGGCGCGGGCGGGCATTATCGACTGCTTCGTGAACTCATCGATGAAGTTCGTCGCCGTTTGGGTGGCGAACTGTTCTTCAGTGACGATGAGTCTCTAGCGACAAAGGCACTCAAAGAGCAACTGAGCCAAATCGAAAGTGAGGCGGCAGCATTCGCATCGGCCGAGTCGAGTGAAGGCAAGGGGAGTGACGGCGACACGCTACAGTCGCTCTCGGAGCAGTATCACGCAACGTCCAGCCATGCCGAGCGGCGGCAAATTCTCGATCGCGTCTGCACATGGCCGACGGCTGAATCGGCGGAAGTTATCCTGCATCTGGTTGGAACCGAGTCGTGGGCGCGGGAGCGGGCCGAGTTGATTCTGATCAGCCGCTTTGGCGGACCGCCCGTGGCCGGTTGGACCGGTTGGGAAAACGCGTTGCAGCGTGCGGCGCGACGCAGTCAACAGGAATTGCATGAACTCCTCTGTGAAGAACCGGCCGAGTTGCTGCTGATTTGGGCGTCACGGCAAAGCGAAATTGATCCGGATGTTGTCGCGGGACTGGAACGGTATTGTGCGACGCACGTGACGCGCGTCGATGCGGAAACGTTCGCATCCCGTTGGACCGACGTGCTGACCGCTGCGGAGTTTAATGCGCTGGTTGGAGTCGATTTTCAGGTCGTCGAGACGGTGGTTGAGACGCCGATTGTTGAGGCGGTGGAAACGGTGAAGCCGCCTACGTCACGGACGGCGAAACCCGTCAAGCGGGCAATTCCCCAAACGGCTCCCGTCGTCACACCTGCACCTCCGCCGTCGCCGCCCACACCGACAATCTGGCAGGAACACATTCAGCCGTTTCTGACCGAGAACTGGTACATGGTCGCCGGCGTGGTGATGGTGGTCGCCGGCGCCTCGCTGATTTCGGTTTACTTTTGGGACACGCAGCCTGTCGTCAAATTCACTCTGATGCCGGCATTGCTGGCCGCCTTCACCTTCGCGGTGGCGATGACCGGCACGTGGATCGAACGGCAGGATCTCAAGTTTCGCGGAACGGCGGCCGTGCTGCGCGGTGCCGCGATTGCGCTGTTGCCGATCAACTTCATGGTGGTCTCGCTATTGGCCGACGATGAGGGTGTGGAGTCGAAGACGGTTTATGTGGCGGCCATGGGGCTTATCTATCTGCTGCTATTCGGCTGGGGGCTGCGCTCGTGGTGCCGGGCCGTTCACGAGCCGTTGGGAATTCCGTTGGGCGGTTCGCTGCTGGCAATCAACAGTCTGGTAATGATCGGCCCGCTGTCAGAGATGCTGTCAGAGATGTTGTCGCAGAGGAACTGGGCTGGCTTGCCCGTCCTGATCGCCAGCGGTTTTTACGCGGGCTTTGCGCTGGTGGCATGGGTGGTCGTGCGGTTCGCCGGACGAATGCTCACCCCGGAATTGGCTGCCGAGAAGCGAGTGCCGTGGTTCGTCGGCGGGACATTGCTTGTCGCTTACCTGCAGGTTTTCGGTTGGGTTCACTTCCAGCTGGAGGCGCTGCCGCACGTATCGACCTACGCGTTGCTGGTGATTGTGGTTGGCTGGCTGGTGCTATTCGCCGAACGACGGTCGATTGAACTGGAAGATCGCGGCGAACGTCTCGGTGGCGAATCGTTTTTGGGGTACGCGCTGATTCTGCTGGGCGTGATGATGGGCTCGTTCAACGAACATGTCCGCATAGCCGCCTTCGCGGTGGCGGGTGCCGCCTGGTTGTATCAAGCCGTTCGACGTAACGACGAATTGCAGCATTGGATCGGATTGACGTTACTCGCTTTGTCCGGCGCTTCGGTCGCGATGCTGACAAACTTCCCACGCGACCCGTGGCTTCCGGCGGTCGGATTAGTTTTGGCGTTGGTGATGGGTGGCCTGAATTGGCTGGGGCGACACTGGGAGAAGCCACACCTCTCGCGGGCGGCCATCGGTATGCAGCCGGCGCTTGCGCTGTTAACCGCCGTTGTCGCCATGCTGACGCAGTGGCACTTCCGCTCGACACCGCTGTTTACCGCCGGCTACCTGTTGGCGGTTGTCGTAATCTTTGCATGGCGGGCATGGCGGGACGACGAACTGCGGTGGGTGCATTCGGCAATGGCAGTCGTTGGACTTAGCCTGCCATACCTCGGCTGCGTCGATATGCCGGACAGCGAATTGAGCGTCGTCGATTTGCGCGGCAACACGATGGTCTTTGGTCTCGCTGTCACATCGTTCGTGTGGCTGGGACTCATCTGGATGACGAAGTCGAAGTTGCTACTGCGGGCCCGATCGACGGTCCTGATGGTGTACGGCTCCATTGCCGTCGCGGCAATGGTGTTGCGGGTGCTGTTTGAAGGGGTGCCATCGACCGCCTTGGACCCGTGGCATCAAGCGATGGACTACTCTGGTCCGCTGCTGATGGCGGCGTTATTGACGGTCACAACCTACTACACGCGATCACTTCTACCGGCAGCGATGGCCACAGTGATTGCGGTAATTCTGTTTCCCGAATTGCGGGCACGGTTTCACGAGGCGTTTGAAACGATCGGCTGGGGAACCGGGCTGGGCAGTTCCTGCAGTGCATTGGGGCTGGTGCTTTCCTGCTTCGCTTTGAAGAAGGCGAACTGGCTGAAGCAGCTCGATGAAGGCGATTTGTTTCTCGGCCGGACCCCGTTCCCGATCCGCCGGTTCGATCACACACTATTCACCTGGCCGCTGGCGGCATCGGCGTTGTTTCTCATCGTACGCGTCGATAGCTGGAACTTCGTGCGAAAGGCGTTGCCCGACGGGCCGATTGCCGACCTGACGCAATACGACCTCGGGCTGGTGATCCCGATGAAAATGGCAGTCGCTGTTGGCTTGACCGGAGTCACATGGACGCTGCTGGCGGTGTTCTTTCGCCACATTCGCGGCGCTGTTGTTGGCACGCACCTCGGTTGGATCAGCCTGTTGGCCGGTCTGCTGTTGGGCAACGAAATCCTTGAGCATTCCTTTCACTGGTCGCGGCCGTTCCTGGCAATTGGCCTGATTCTACAGGGGCTTGAAGTCCTGTATTTGCAACTCCGATCAAATCGGTCGTGGATCGACAAACTACTCAAGGAACCAACCCGACAGGTTTTAGGCTTCGGCAGCGTGCTGCTGTCGGTTGTCTGTGTTGGCGTTCTGATCAAACCCGACCCAACGGAATTTGTGAACATTGCCGCGCTCGTTGTGTTCGTCGTCGCGCAACTGGTTCGATCCGCGCTGGTGACACGGCAAGTTGCATTCGGTGGCTTTCTGTTCGTGTTGGTGTGGATCAGCCTGCTATCGGTGACGACGCCGGGCGAGACGGCGCTGCTTGCCCGTTTGTCGATGGCGCAGAGTCTCAGTCCAACACTATGGTTGCTGCTGGGGATTCATGCCGTACACATCGGATTAGAATTCTCGTCACCCGTCTACACGCGAATTGAACCGTTGTTGCAGCCGTTCCTTGCCTGCGCAAGTCTGTTGACCGTCGTGCTGATGCTGATCGGTTTCTTCGATGCGGTGACGGCGATTGATGTTTCCAATTCACAGCGATGCCTACTGCTACTGGTGACGCTTGCGGCCGCGAGAATTCACGGTTCGGCGTGGCTGGGATTGCTGGGACTGCTGCAGACCTACGTCATTGTTAACGTTTTCGCGGGCGACTTGATGCCAATTGAGATGGGCGCGAAGGAGTTTGGGGAGTGGGCGTCTCAACTCAACAAGGTCATGGAAAACATCCTGGTGCTGGCTGAGCCGTGGCGCTGTGCGGGCTTGGGACTGGCTGCCGCAGTGATTGGTGAGACGGGCCGTTTCGTCGATCGTAAGCACCCCGGTGTGTTGATCGGTCCGTTCGCCCAGCCTGTATTTCGGTCGCCGCATGTGGCGTGGCTGTTCGCACCGGCCGTGACGTTGGCGATTTTCGCGACGGCCTATCACACGCTTGACCCCTCACTGCGAGGAGTGAAGTGGGAACTGTGGGCGCCGTTTCTCGCTGCCGGCAGCTTGGCAATCATCGCCTGGTCGTGTCGCAGCCAGACGCTGGCGTGGTTGGCGGCGTCGGTGCTGGGGCTGGGAAATATTCACTGCGTGCGCGTCTTCTTCGGTGAGACATTCAGGGGATACGGACTCTCGGAAATTCATCTGATCGCGCTCGGGGTGGTGGCCGCACTGTTGGAACTGACTGCGATTCGCGAACTGTGGCGACGCGACCGCGTGACCGTCTTTGTGAATCGCGCGAGTCTGGCTGGGGCCGCTCTCGTGCTGATGTTGATCTGTATGAACTACGTCACGCATCCCGGCCTGGGTGAGATCGCCTGGCAACGCTTTGTCGTCTCCGGCGTCATGGCCTACGTCGCCAGCCTCTACTTCCGCCATCAGGCCCGACATCCGGCAGCGGGGGACGAATCGACGGTCGATGTCTGCGAGGCGGGGTACCACTTCGGTGTCACGCTGGCAATCTGGTGCGCGTCGCTGCTCGCCCTGTGGTCGGTGGAGTTGCTGACGCCGGTGATTGCATTCTACGCGCTGGTAGTGCCGATCGCATACTTCTATGGTCGGGCCGAACAGGGGCTGGCCGCCGGCTTCGCCTACGCGCCGCAGTACCGCAACACGGCCAGCGTGTTGTCGTTCGCCATCCTCGCGTTGTGGGCATCCCGCGGCGCGTTGCACTTCATGATGTTCCCCGATAAGCCATTCGACTTCCTCGATTACCACTACAATGCGCCGCTCATCATGTTGCTTTCACTGGTGATGTTGCGGCTGCACGGGTTGGAACAGACTGCAGGCGGAACTCGAACCGGTTGGCTCGCGTTTTATGGCGGGCTGGCAATGGTGGCCGGCAGTTTCTTCACGCTGACGGCGCTCCCAAAACTGCGGCTGTTAGACCATCCCATCGCGGCCGCATGGTCGGCCCTTGCGTTGGCGCACATGTGGACGCTTCTCAGCCAACAGCGATCGCCGCTGCGAACCTACGTCCAACAAATCGGCCGCATCGACGGCCCCGACTGGTTGGGCCTGCGCCGTTCGTGGGGAGTCTGCTTGTTAATCGCCGCGCATATGGCCGTGTTGTGGGGGGTGCTTGAATCACTCGGATTGGATGCATTCGATCCAGCCGAGCGACTGGCGGCACCACTCATATTGGGGGCGGCAAGTCTTCTGATTCATCAGGGAATCATCCGCCGTTCGGGCGTCTATTTCCTGCTGGCTGCAATCGAAATTGTGCTGGCAATGCACGCCGGGTTTGTTATCAACAGTTATTTGCCGAAGGACCAGGTTGTCTGGGTCATCCTCGGATTGTGGGCGGCGGGTTTGGCAATTTGGGAGTTCGCGTCGCGACACGTCCAGGCACGAAAACTTGGCACAACCGCCGCCGTGTTTGTCGCGTTAACGATGGCGCACATCCTGTTTCATCACCATCCCGATTCAACCGTCGGGCTGTGGGCGTTTGCTGCGATGGCCGTGCTGGCGGCGCTCACGCCGCGTTCGACTCGTGAAGCGCGAACGGGCGAAGAAACTGCTGCTGCCGGCATATTGTTGATCGTGCCGACATGGTTGGTGTTCTTTAAGCAGACTGAATTCTCCGGCGGCTTGCTGACGGCAATCAAAACGTGGCCGCTGTTGGCAACCACGGCTGCCGTCTTCGCCACGGGGAGTGCCTGCTGCGCGTTCCAGCTTTGGTTGCTCCCTCAATACGATGCGTGGCAGCGGACACGGCCGCGACTGTTCGACCAGACATTATCACTGGCGGGCAAGTCGGGGATGACGATCAACACGTCCACGCTTTGGTTCTGCTTCGTCATGGCGATTGTTGCCCAACTGCTGCATTACGGCACCCCCTTTGCGACGCGCGAGATCGTGCTGCTCTGTTGCCTCTATACCGGCTATTCGGTTGCGTGGTTCTATGAAGGGCAGTTGCGGCGAACGATGTCGGCGTACATCGTGCTGCAACTGTGTGTGGTGGGATTCTTTGCCGTTCTGCGTCGACAGTTGATGCTGACGACCGACTTCTGGACGCCGGAGTACGATGTCTGGGGCAGTCTGGTCGTGTCGTTCAGCCTGTGCGGCGCGAAACAAATGATCGACGCACGGCCGCGCGAAATCCGCATCCCGCTCATGGGTTCGTTATTAGCGCTGCCGGTGGTTGCGTTGATCTGGGTGCTCTACAACAAAATGGGCAGCGACGTCGCCCTGTTGGTTGTCGGCCTGCACAGTTTGATGTTTACCTTCCTGGGCAAAGACGATCGCGAGTCACCCTACCACATCGTTGCGGTGGGAGGTTTCGTCGCCTTCGTGTTGATCTTCTTCTGGTCACAACTCGAGCTGCGGGTGTTTCACGCGTTCGTCATTCCGGTCGGGTTGGGCGTTCTCGTGCTGTTGCAACTTTTCAGAAGTCGCATCGATGCCGACACGCGGAACCGGACAAGGCTGGTCACATTGATGGCCATGCTCGCCAGCGCCGGCTATTACGCGCTCATCGATGATCGTCATCCGGTCGCGTTCAACCTCACGCTCATCGTTCTCTGCCTGCTGTCGATGGGATTGGGCAGCTTCCTGCGCGTCCGCATGTATCTCGTCCTCGGATTCGCCGCGCTGCTGGTCGATGTCGCGTCCATCGTCTTCAAAGTCATTCGCGCCGCCGACCAGACGGCACAACGAGCCGCAATTGGGGCCCTGCTGCTGGTCATCGGCATCGGCTTGATCGCCGGTGCCATCTACTACAAAACGCACCGCGACCAAATCAACGAAGTCATCGACCGTTGGCGGAAACGACTGGGGGCATGGGAATAATTCTCGCCGCCGAACTACAGCAGTTCGCTGATGACCTCGCCCTTTTCCAGGATCGGAACCGAGCGGCCGACCGAAGTTTGCGGCGTGAGGCGGGGATCGATGCCCAGGTGATGGTACATCGTGGCGACGACATCGTAGGGCCACAGTGGGCGGTCTTTGGGGACTTCGCCTTTGGCGTTTGACGAACCGATGACTTGGCCGTGTTGGTAGTTGCCGCCGGCGAGCATCATGCTTTGCAAGCGTCCCCAGTGGTCGCGGCCGCCCTTCGCGTTAATTTTTGGCGTGCGGCCGAATTCTCCCCAGACGACGACGAGTACCTTCTTGTTCAACCCGCGTTCGTGCAGGTCTTCAATCAGCGTGGTGACGGCCTGATCCATGC